>JBDSVO010000161.1:0-6406 GCA_039927215.1 Gemmatimonadaceae bacterium | reverse complement strand
GGATTGATCTTCGCGTCCGCCTGAGCGAGATACGATCGCTGCAGTGCTCTGCGAAACGGATCGATCACGATATTAGATCGGGCAAGCTCAGCCCAGATTCCGGTCCTGACATCAGCGAGCAGCTCCGATACTGCGTAGACGTCGCCTGACTCAGGCACTGCCGCCAGTGCCTTGTACTCCGACAGGCGCGCAAGCCGGTCATTGTCCAGCAAGTCGGTGAGAATCCGCGACTGCGCGCTGCCGATGCGCCGAAGAGTTCCCTCGGGTTCCATTCGCCTGAGGATCCGGGTATCGAGAAGAAAGACGGGAGTCGTGAACGCATTGTCGTTAAGGAATCTGACTGCAGCCTTCTGTCTCGCGCGGGGTAACGGCGTAAAACGCGGCCCGAGCTGGCCGCCGTACTTCTCCCGCGATTCCGCGCCACCCACGACGTTTACCACATGCTCCAGCTCCTGGCTCCACTGGTCGATCAGTCGCTGGTAAATCTCGATCAACTCAGCATTGTCCTCGCCGGGGCGAAGCGTTGCAGACATCAACAGCGGTACCACGCGCTTGATGTTCCGAAGTCCATAACCTGTGGACTTCACCGCGTCCGCATCGCCGACCGCTTCACTTTCATTCCCGGGATCGACGTTCTGGTCTCCGGACGTTGAATGGCGATACCATGGAATCGTGTCCTGCATCTCGGCCAGAGTGTTCAATGCTGGCCGTTCTGCATCCGCCGTTCGTGCTCCCGACACCGGCCGGTATCCCCACATTGTCGCAAAGACGTCGTAAGGTCCGACACGCGGCACAAGGTCAGCAGGATCGATGCGATCCTCTGGCTGAGCGACGTAGTTGAATCGGGCATAGTCCATCAGCGACGGCGTATGTCCCATCCTGCGCACCCACGTGGCGCTTCTCACACTATCGGCCGGATACGTCGAGCTCGCCTTCATGTTGTGCTGCAGGCCGAGCGTGTGTCCGACTTCGTGGGCAACGATGTACTCCACAAGTCGCCCCATGAGCGGCTCAGGGAACGGGAGATGCTGAGCGCGTGGGTCGAGCGGTGAGACCTGAGTGAAGTACCAGTTGCGCACGAGGTTCATCACGTTGTGAAAGAGTCGGGCGGATCCATTCATGATCTCGCCCGAGCGAGGATCGACGACTGTCGGCCCCATCGCATTCTCAGTCGTGGAGGGCAACCAGCGGATCACCGTGTTCCGAACATCTTCCGGTGACCAGCGCGGATCCTCGGCTTGCGAGGGTGCGTCCTTCGCGATTATTGCACGCCTGAATCCAGCGGCCTCGAAGGCAGGCTGCCAATCCTCGACGCCCTTCTTGATCCACGGAACCCACTGCGCTGGAGTTGCCGGATCGACGTAGTAGACAATCGGCTTGACTGGCTCCGAGAGCGCCGAGTCCGGGAATTTCTTTTCGAGTCTCCACCGGGTGATGTATGAGCGCGGAACTGCGCGCTGTTGCGGCGTTCCGTAATCGGTCCGTGTGAGAGTGAAGTAGCCGACGCGCTTATCGGCGAGACGCGGCATCATCGGGCGCTCGGGAAGCCTCACCATGCTCCAGTGCGCAAGGATGCTGGCCGCCGGAGTCGGTCCAAGTCCGCGCTGACCCTCTGGCGGGTTGTCGGGCGTAGCGGTTTGTGTTGCCTCGACTTCGACATTGTCGGGGAATGCGTCCACGCGCTCGATGAACGAGCGCTTCTCGTCAAAGCTTCCACGAGCGCCAACGAATTCAGGAACGTTCGTCGTGTAGAGACGCGTCACGTCAATCACGGCCGAGCTGTCGGGTCCATATGATTCGATGGGAAAGACGGCGACGATTGGCGGATAGCTCGCCTGTGTTACGGCGCGATACACCGGGAGTATCGAGTCGGCGGTGATCTCGAATGTGACGCTTCGCAGGAGAATGCGATTGCCCTGGCGCTCCCACCGGAGAACGCGCTCGGTGAACTCGTCTCCTCCATAATTCGTTCCGCCGCTTGCTCTGGCAAAGCGGCCAACAAGAAGCATGTCTTTGTTCAGCTCTCGCCGCGGGAGCTCGAAGTAGAGCGTGTCACCGACCCTATGTATGCGAAATAGTCCTTCAGTCGTGCGTGCACGAGCGGTGATGACCTTTGCATATGGCTTGAGGCCCGCTGCCTTCTCAGCGCTGTCGGCGGCTTCCGCTTTCTTCTGGGCGGCCGTTTTCGGCGTGGGCGCAGAAGAGCGTGGGAAGATGAAGCATCCCTGTGCGCTCAACAGAAGCGCGCAGGCAGCGAAGTAGTATCGAATCACTATCGGCTTGTGAATCCGTGAATTGGGGGGTGGCTGCGGCGCGCTACAACGGGCTCGACGTATCAATGAAGCCGTCGGTGGCCATCCCCATGGTGTGGTACCCCTTGTCCACGTAAATGGTGGTACCGGTAATACCGCTTGCGAGCGGGCTGGACAGAAACGCAGCAGTGACGCCGACTTCCTCTGCAGTGAGCCGATCGGTCAGCGGCGAATTCACAGAACAATAGTCCACCATTCGGTCGATTATTCCGATGGCGCTGGCAGCACGGGAGGCGTAAGGGCCGGCCGAGATGGTGTTGACACGCATCCCGTATTTTCTGCCGGCCTCGAAGGCAAGGGTCCGGGTATCGCTCTCGAGCGCCGCCTTCGCGGACGACATGCCACCACCGTAACCGGGGATCACCCTCTCGCTGGCCATGTAGGTAAGCGACAGCACAGATCCACCGCGTCGCATCAATGGTCCAAGCCGGCTGACCATCGATACCAGGGAGTACGCGCTGACGCTCACGGCCGCGAGGTATCCAGCGCGGCTCGTCTCCAGCAGTGGCTTCTTTACTTCAGGCGCGTTTGCGAGCGAGTGAATGACGATGTCGAGCGACTCCTCGCCGAAATCCGCGCGCATGCGGCTGACGAGGCCTTCAACGGAAAAATCCCCGGTTTCGCGGTAGCGCTTGTTGGAGCGGATATCTTCCGGCGCATCATCGAGCGAATCGAATGCGGCGTCGAGGGGGTAGATCTTCTCGAACTCGAGCAGCTGTCCCGAGGAGAGGCGGCGAGAGTCGTCCATCTTCCCGCGCTCGAGGAGATTCATGAAAATGTTGAGCGCGGGAGGCCAGGTTCCGACGCATACACTTGCCCCGGCTTCCGCAAGCGCCTTGGCGGTCGCAAACCCATATCCGCCGTCGTCAGCCACTCCCGCAACGAGCGCTCGGCGGCCCGTGAGGTCGATGTTCAGCATACCGGGGATATGTCCCATTCCACCGAGAGCGGCAAGGGGTGTGATGCTTGCATTGCCGCTCTCTCGGTGAATCCAGATTCCGCAATCAACATGGACTTAAAGTGCCTCGACTGATTCATACCGTTCTTTGTCTATCACTCCTCACCGGAAGCGTTGCCGGAGCGCAGACAGCAGATACCATAAGCGGACCGAAGCCGCTGTTCACATGGGGTGACGCCGCAATAGCTGGGGGCTTTACGCTCGCCACGATTGTTCTTGCGCCTGCTGACCGCCGTCTCACGCAGCAGCTACAGATTCCGGCTCGCCAATCCAACAGGCTTCTTCATACAGGCGCCGATGTTTTTCGTATTCTCGGCAACCCGGGGGGCATGATAGCTGGAGCGGGGCTTTACCTTCTGGGAACGGCGGACGGACAGCGACGTACCCAGGATCTCGGTCTTCACACTATGGAAGCGATTGTACTCGGGGCAGGCGTTACCACTGTAGTCAAGATTGTGACTGGTCGCGCTCGTCCGCGAATAAGCGGGGACGATGCATCGAGGTTTCAGCTGCTCGGGGGTCTGAAAAACGATGACTACCGATCGTTTCCTTCAGGGCATACGACCACTGCTTTTGCATTCGCTGCCACCGTGGCCAGCGAGACACAGCGATGGTGGCCGGATTCGCGGTGGATCATCGGCCCAATCCTTTACGGCGGAGCAACGCTAACCGGAGTCTCCCGCATATACAACAACGCCCACTGGGCGAGCGATGTCATGGCGGGGGCGGCGATCGGAACGATCATCGGTCTCAAAGTCGTACGCTATCAACATTCGCATCCGGACAACCGGCTCGATCGCAAGCTGCTCAGGGCGGGTGTAATGCACGTGAATGGAGGCGGCTGGGTCCCCACGTTTTCGACAGTCGTCCACTAGCGCGTGCAGCTAAACGCGATCTTCATCATTGCGGAGCTCGGGGGCGAAGCCGGTGAGCAGATCAAGGCAATCAACGAGCGGTACGATCCGCGTCTCGCCAGTTACAAGCCACCTCACGTCACGATAACGGGCTCGTCGGGAGTGGGCCCCATCCCGGGATCAGTCACGGCCGTCGATCTCTGGGAAAAACTCGCCCCAATAACATCGAGCACGGCACCGATGTCGCTGCGGTTCGGTCCGCCGATGCAATTCATGCAGACCGAGATCGTGGTGCTTCCGCTCGATCCTCACGGGGACCTTCGTGTATTCCACGATCGACTGGCCGCCAGTGGTCTGCCGTTCGGCCGAGCACGGTTTACGTTCAGCCCGCACTGCACGCTGAGTCTGTACCCGACGCTCACACCCGACCGAGCGCGTGAGCTTCTCGCGCTGCGGGTACTCGCGCCAGCGCTTATCGATCGAATTCAGGTTTTCCAGGCACTCGATCCGCAGCCATCACGCAAGCTTCTCGACCTTCCGTTAACCGGTGGACCTGAGACGGGTTGAGCGCGCGTGGCGCTCGTTGTGGATGCGCTCAATCGGCCGCGCGCTTCCAGGTCCTCGCGATGTAGGCAGCGCCACGTTCGACCCCCGTCAGCTGCGCACGCTGTTCGTTCGCTACGAGCGCATCGGAGACATGATCATGGCAACCGGTCTGATTCGCGTTCTGGCGAATGCATCGAGCTCGGGGAAAGTGGATGTCGTCGCGAATCCTGCGACGAGGCCTGTGCTAGAGGGAAATCCACATGTAGGAAAAGTCTTTGTTCTCGATCGCGGATCGTGGAAAAGCTATGTGAGGCTGATGCGGGACCTTCGCGCGCAGCATTACGACGTGGTCGTTGACGGACGGATTAACAATCCGCGCGTGTTCACGTCCACACCTATGCTGATGCTCGCCGCTCGCGCTCCTTACCGCGTTGGAGTCGGCGGTGGAAACAACGACCTCATCTACAACGTTCCGGTGCAGGGATACAATCGCTCGACCCCCTATATCGAAGGCTCCAAATCTCTGTCACTCCCGTTCCGTGTGGATCCGTCGGCGGTAGACTGGCAACCAGAAATTTTTCTTTCCGAGTCGGAGCGATCGGTCGCCGAGGCGCATTGGGTGAAGGCGGGCGAGGCAGGCCGAAGGCTTCTTGTAAATCTTTCCGCCTCCGAGGAGAAGCGCCGGTGGCCGGATGACCGGTTCGTCGGAGTGCTTCAGCGTGTGCGCGGACGTGTGCCGCAGCTTTCGGTGGTTGTGATCGGGTTACCGAAGGAGTGGGATCGCGTCGGCAGCGTTGCCGAGCAGGTGAGTGCAGTGGCGATTCCAACGCCACGGCTTCGTGATGCTTTGGCGCTCGTCGGAACCTCCGACATGGTATTTACTCCCGATACAAGTATTTCCCACGCGGCTTCCGCGTTCAGAAAACCGGCGGTAGTTCTTCTGAAGCGGGAGCATCATCCGTATGCGCCTTACAACATCCCGGGGGAGAATGTTTTCTGGGATGGCGATCAGATTCTTGGGCTTTCTGTCGATGACGTTGCCGCTGCAGTCGCGCGGCTCGTCGACTCTGCGGGTAGCGGACCAACGGCACTACGGACTGCTGATTAACTACGGATTGGGACACCTACTGCGGACTACGGTCCGTTCGATCGAGCAAGCTGAGCACACTACTATATAGAAATAGAAGGGACGCGTGTGGGCGATTAGCATGGCGGGCACTTCAAGTCTGATTTCTACTGGATTGGGTGTCCGGCTAAGTTTCCTCACCATGACTCAACGTTTGCTTTTCCCGATCGCCGCAATCTCGACGGTGCTCGCCGCCTGCAGTCACAACATGCCGCAGGCCTCATCGAGCGATGGTCCAGCTGTCGGACCCAGCATCGCTCCGCGAGTTGTCCAGTCAGCTCCGGGAGAAACGCATTTCCGTGCAATTCGCCAGATCACCTTCAGCGGCGAGAATGCGGAGGCGTATTTCAGTCACGATGGGCAGTGGTTGACGCTGCAGAGCACGCGGGATGGCCGTCCATGCGATCAACAGTACGTGATGCGTATCGACGGCACGGCTGTGCGTCGCATCTCGGATGGACGAGGGAAGACGACCTGCGGCTGGTTCTTCCCGGGCGACAAGCGGCTCTTCTTTGCTTCCACCACCGCACACGATTCCATCTGCCCGCCCAAGCCGGATCCATCGAAGGGTTACGTCTGGCCGCTCGACAGGTACGACATCTATACGATC
>JBDSVO010000160.1:0-5332 GCA_039927215.1 Gemmatimonadaceae bacterium | reverse complement strand
GGGAATCGCTACCGCGGTGCATGCACGCAGCGCGCCATATTTTGCCGAGCCTTCCTCCGGCGCCTACGTTATCTCAATGCAATCGCCCACCGCACGAGATAAAGCCCTTAACCGGCTTCCCCTCATCGGAAGAGAAACAGAGCTCGCCCTCCTGACCTCGGCACTGCGCGAAGCGGAGGAAGGGTCCGGGCGCACTGTATTCCTGGCCGGCGAGGGAGGAATCGGAAAGACCCGCGTTGCGGCCGCGGCGGCCGAGTGGGCAGAAGAAGAAGGATGGAACGTGGTCGTTGGCCGAGCTTACGCTGTCGAAACTGGCATCCCGTACGCTCTATTCTCCGATGCTCTGCTGCCGTCGCTGAAAAAGCTGGAGCTATCGACGCTGCAGGTTCTCACACGCGGAAGCGCGGTGGAGCTGGCATACCTGTTCCCTGCGCTGGCGACGAGCGGTCAGCGAGAGTCCGGCGCCGCAGGGGTCGATCCGTCGGACCTCAAGGCGCGCATTCTGTGGAACTTCAGCCAGTTCCTCGGGAGATACGCTGCAAAGCAGCCGCTCTGCCTGATCCTCGAAAATCTGCAATGGGCCGACGCGTCTTCGCTTGAGCTCTTCCACTTCGTCGCTCGACAGATCGGGGAGCAGCGCATCGCTCTGATCGCGACCTATAACGACACTGAGAGCGATGGCAATTCCGTTCTGCGCACGACTGAGCAATCGCTCGTCCGTATGGGGATGGCCACCAGGTGCCGGCTCGATCCCCTGTCGCAGGGGGAAGTTGCGAAGATGCTCGAGACTGTCTTTGCTGTCGACGCGTCGTCCATCCGCCCATTCACCGCCCTTCTATATGGATGGACGCGCGGAAATCCTTTCTTCATCGAGGAGACGCTCAAGTCACTGATCGAAGCCGGAGCACTCGAGTGCGTCGACGGGCGGTGGACGGGGTGGGAAGTCGAATCGCTGAAGATGCCCGCGACTATTCGCGACGCGGTTGCCGGCCGTCTCGAGGGACTGTCCCAGGATGCGCGCGAGGTTGCGAATCTCGCTGCGGTGATCGGCAGGAGCGTTACGTTCGATAGGCTTCACGCCGTGTCATCGATGAGCGAGGGCCAGCTCGTGGCGGCGCTGGACGAGCTCGCGGCACAGCGGATTCTCGAGGAGCCGTACACCGCCGGCGGCGCGCGGTACGACTTCACGCACCCGATTCTCCAGCAGGTCACGTACAACGCCCTTGGCGGCGCACGCGCGCGGCTGCTTCACGCAACTGTCGGTGAGGCACTGGAGGTTTTCTACGGCCTGCGCGCGCCGGCGCATGCGGGCGAGCTCGCGCTGCATTTTTCACGGGCACACACCTTTACTCCGAAAGCGGTGCGTTACCTGAGCGAGGCGGGACGCGCCGCGCTCGGGACTTACGCGAATCGGGAGGCGGCGGGTTACCTGGCGAGCGCCCTCGACCAGATCGAAGCGGGAAACGAGGAAGTGCCGGAGCGCGACGAGATCGTCAGGAATCTGGCGCGAGCGCGGCAGCGGCTGGGTGATTACGAGGGCGCGCTGAAGCTCTGGACCGTCGCGCGCGACGCGGCAAAGGAAGACGGCGACTCCTCGGCGCTCGCCGCCATCGAGCACCGCATGGGCCTCGCCTGTTATTGGAGCGGGCGCTATGAGGATGCGCTCACACACTACGCGGAAGGATTGCGCGCGGCTCAGAGCTCATCCGACAAGGCCGTAGCCGTGCGGCTCCACCTCGCGAAGGGGATATGTCTTCAGGACCTCGGCAGGCTGGAAGCCGCAAAGGCTGAAGTCGAGGGTGCGCTCGTCGCAGCGGAACAGACCGGCGACCCATCGCTACTCGCTCGGGCGCACCGTGCGCTGCTTCTCCTCTACGCGTGGACGGGCCCCGCGGAAATCGCGCGCGCGCACGGCGAGAAGGCATTGGCGCTTGCCGAAAAATCGAGCGACAAAATGCTCGCATGGACTGCGCACTGGGGAATGGGACTTCTCGCCGGGCTGACGAGTGATGCTCCATCGATTGCCGCGCATATAGCTGAGTGTGAGAAGCTCGAGGAGCAGCTCAGGTCTCCACTTCTCCCTCTGTGGACAGCCGAGCTGTCGATTCAGTACGCGTCCGGTGTTGGCGATTGGGACGCGGGCATTGCGACCGGCGAGCGAACGATCGCGCTGGCACAGGCACTGGGTCAGAAGATTCTCCTGCCACGTCTGCTTGTGTGGACGGGTCTTATCTATCTCTGGCGGAGCGACCTGCCGAAGGCAAAGAGTTATTTCGACCGCGCGTGGGATTTGTCAGGCGCAGCGAAAGGTGCAATTGAGCACGCTGACGTTCCGACTGTCGTGCCAGCGCACATGGGACTCGCGGCTTATCACCTCGAGAGTGACGATCTCGCTGAAGCGATAAGGATCGGCGAAGCGGGACTCGAGATCGCTGACCGCTCGGGATACGTTTCGTGGTCACTACAATGGCTGCTCCCGGTTGTTGGCGAAGCGGCACTCTGGAACAAGGATTTCGAGAGAGCGGCGAAGCACTCGGAGCGCATGCGACGCGACTCAACCCGTCTGAGTAACCGGTTCGGGCTCGCGATTGCTGATGGCTGCGACGGAATGCTGCGACTGTTCCGCGACAACGATCCCGTTGGAGCTCAGCCGTTGCTACGGGCTTCAATCGACGCGCTTGAGGCGATTCCCTTTCCTGACACTGCCGCACGGATACGAAGGGTGCTCGCGCTCACCTATCGTGACATCGGCGATCGCGAGGCCGCGACCAGGGAGCTGAAGAAGGCGCACGACGTGTTCGCGCGACTTGGCGCGGCAGGTGAGCTCTCAAAAGTTCGCGACGAGCTCAGAGTGATTGGCATTCGTCCGCCGGCGCGATCGGTTGCCTCCGGCGCCGCGGGGCTGACAGGCCGCGAAACAGAAATCGCTCGGATGGTCTCGCAGAGAAAGTCGAACAAGGAGATCGGCGCTGCGCTCGACATTTCCGCGCGCACGGTAAGTACCCACCTGTCGAACATCTTCCTGAAACTCGGTGTCGGCTCTCGCGGCGAGCTCGCTGATTTCGTGCGCTCGAACGGGATTATCGAGGAGTAGCCCGGCGGCTGGTGCTGTCTAGAGTCGCACGAGATACGAGAGCTTCATGAAAAGATTACTCTCAGTTCGGAGGCGGCTCCCATTTGCTATTATGGGCTCGTCGAAGTCCTGGCTTCCCTCATTGTATCCGACGAAGAAGAACGACGCCGGGCCGAGCTCATAGCTCACGAGCGCGCTGCGTGCGTGGACGACTCCGCGACGGTAGAACGGATTGGCGACGCGCGTGTCATACTGGTTCGAGTACTGCTCGATGAGCCTCAACCCGAGAGGCCGGCTGAACTGGTACGAGCCCTTCACTCGCAGTATCCGCGCGTCGTCCACCAGTGGACTTCCCCATTTGTCGGCGTGCCAGGTGCGTTGTCCCCTGATGTCGAAGCTGGCCTGCGGAACGGGCCGCACGATGAGCTGAACATTCGCACTGTATCCCTTTCCTACTCGCGACAGCAACTGGTCGACGATCTCACGGTCGCCGAAGTAGATGCTTCCTGACGCTGCAATCAACTGTGAGGCGTTCGAGCTTGCTTCGAGAACCAGACCGGTCATGTAGAGTCTTTTTTCGAAGAGCGTCAGATGCTGCCGCAGGGGTGTGATGCCGAACGACGTCGCCTTCTGAAACTGGAATTGGAACGGCGCGGTAACTGTATAGTCCAGGATGCCACCGCCATAAGCCCTTGCGGTGCTGACGTTTATCCCTTGTGAGAGCCGCTGAAAAATCTTCGACGTCGGATACTGTGTGGCCGTCACACGTCCCCCGAGCTGCTCGATTCCCACACGGGAGAACCGCCCGACTTGATCGCGAAATCCAGAGTCGGCGCCGGACGCGAGCAGCGCTCCCGACAAATATTTTCCAGATTGTGCGAGCAGCGCCCGGTAATACACCCCCTTTCGCGTCCTGCCGTCGAGCACTGAGGCAGTTGCTGGATCGAAGGGAGCTTTGTCCGAGCTTCCTCCACCTTCGGCTTTGAGCGTGATGCTGCCGCGCCTGAGCGACACATCGACTGCTGCCACGCCATTCTGCGCGTCGCCGGTGCGCCGGCCCAGTGCAGTGACCCCCACATACGAGTCAGCAAGAATGTCTGCCCGTGCCCGCCCGACGAGAATGTCCGCCGCTTTCGACTGCAGCGGACGATAGCCACTCGATTCGAACCCGGAATAGCTGAAGTATCCGGGCTGATCGTCCCGGACGTAGAGTGACCCGAAGGTGATCCGCCCCTGTTTGCCCGTCACGCGGACGCCTGCCGCAGGGTCGACTATCGCCCGCGAATAGAACAGATCGCCGATATTGCTCCGCGACTCGTCGAGCGATCGGGGAATCTCGAATGCGTCGCGGCTCTCGAGGAAAAACGTCCGCTTCTCCGACTGAAACAGTGTGAATCGCTGGTTCACGCGCACTTGATCGTCGTCGGATTCCACCTGCGAGAAATCCGGATTGATCGTCGCATTGAGAATCGTCGACGACATCAATGTGAACTTGACGTCTCCGCCCACCGCACCACGCGGGTTTGCGTGATCAAACGCAAGCGGCGGGCGCGTCGCGAAGAACTGCCCTCCGAACTGAGCCGAATCCGTGTCGAAGCGCCTGGTGCCCAGCCGCGAGCCTGACACGTATGGAAGAACATCGATTGTCTTGTGCGTGTCTATTCCGGTGATTCCGACGAGGGTGCCTTCCTGGCAGATCTCGCAGGGATTCCCATGGCGACGGGCAACCCACGAATCCTTGGCTCCGGCCCGCCCGTAAACGCGCACCACGTTGAAGCCTATCGACAGAGGATCCGCGTGTGGAAACCTGAGCGACGCCCACGGAATCATCATTTCCACCGACCACCCCTGATCGTCTGTCCGCCCGGCGGAGTACCAAACGAAGTCGGGCGAGGGATCGCCTTCGAGCCCCTCGACTTTGATGCCGTCGGTTTGAATGCCAAATGGATTGGATTTGAACTCGACCGCGCGCCGCTTGTCGAGGAACGTGTCGAGGAGAAACGTCACCCGATCGTCGCCTTCCCCGCCCCGCTCGCGGGGGAACACCGTCGCGCGCACGCGGCCGGGCTGAGACTCGAAGGCACGGAATCCGAGGAACAAATACTGCGCGTCATACGCGACGTAGGCGATGCTCTTCTCTCGGCCCCGAACGAGATCGTTCGGCTCGTACTCGACAAAGTCGGTGAGCTTCGCGGCCTGAGCCCACGTCGAGTCGTCCAGCTTTCCGTCGAGGACCGGCCGGCTCGTCACTCTCGGGAT
>JBDSVO010000159.1:0-7093 GCA_039927215.1 Gemmatimonadaceae bacterium | reverse complement strand
GACGAGAATCATCGCGCAGGTGGAGAAGCATCCCCCGCCGAAAAACCGGTCCAGGAGTCAGCCGACGACGGCTCTCGATGTGGTTCCAACTGAAGTTGCGATCGCGGCAGCAACCACTGCCGCTGTTGACATGCTTGGAGCCCCACTTGTCGTCGTCTTTACGAAGAGTGGTTTCTCGGCGCGCGTCGTTGCATCGCATCGGCCGGGCGTTTCAATTCTCGTGCTGACTGATCAGGCTCGAACCTATCGCCAGCTGGCGCTGGTGTGGGGTGTCATACCTGTGCTCGTACCGCACTGCAACAGCTACGACGAGATGATGGAACGGGCAAAGCACGCGGTTGTCGAGCGCCAGCTCGCATCGCCAGGCGACCGCATCATCGTCACGGCCGGGGTTCCATTCGACATGCCGGGGACCACGAATCTGCTGAAGGTCGAGACCATCTGAGCCGACAGTTCGGATGAAGCTGACATTTCTCGGCACGGGAACGAGCTTTGGCGTGCCGCAGATTGGATGCGGCTGCGCGGTGTGCCACTCACCCGATCCGCGCGACAAGAGAAGCAGGGTCGGTGCAGTTGTCGAGACCGATCAGGGAGCGCGGCTGCTGCTGGACACACCGCCCGAACTTCGAATGCAGCTCATCACCGCGGGCATCGATCGCGTCGACGCAGTGCTCTTCACGCACGACCACGCCGATCACACGCATGGGCTCGACGACATCCGGTCGATCTCCAACCGTCGCGACGCTCCGCTCGACATGTACGGTCCAGCGGATTCACTCGCGCGGCTCGCCAGCCGCTTTGCCTACATTTTCGACGAGAACGTTCGCGCGCTTCCGGGAACATCAAAGCCTGAGGGGAGGGCGATGCCGCTTGCCGACCGCCAGCGCGTCACGATCGCTGATGTTGATGTCATTCCCGTCGCGCTGCCACACGGGCCGGTCCCCGTTTTCGGATACCGTATCGGGCCGCTCGCGTACGTCACGGACGCGAAGACAGTCCCACCAGATGCGATAGCTGTGCTCGAGGGCGCGCGCGTTCTTGTGATCAATGCGCTTTTCCGCACTGGCCATCCAACACATCTGAGCATTCCCGAGGCGGTCGAGGTCGCGAAAAAAATCGGCGCTGAGCGCACGTACCTCACTCATCTTACCCACGATAACTTCCACGCCGACCTCGAGGCTGAGCTTCCGCGAGGAATCACGCCGGCATTCGACGGTCTCACTGTGCGCATCGACTGAGATCCATGACAATTCGTATCGAATACTCGAACATGATCGGCGAGGCCGCCGGCGGAATTCCAGAGAGCGTCTGGAACGAGAGCGCACCGCGATTCGCGGAGGCATACAAGGGATTTGAGCGTCTCCGCTCAGCGGGGTCGGTCGGCTTCATCGACATCGCGAGCGACGCAGGGCTGCGGAATCAGGCGCTCGATTTCGCGAAGCAAGCGCGCGGACGCTACGACGACGTTGTGATCCTCGGTATCGGCGGGTCGGCGCTCGGCCCGATGGCGCTTCGCACTGCGCTCCGCCCAAGCGCGTGGAACCTGCTTCCCGCAGAGGCGCGTGGTGGATTTCCGCGACTCCAGGTGCTGGACAACGTGGATCCCGAAACGATTGCAGCGTTGCTCGATCGAATTGATCTATCCCGGACGCTGTTCATCGTCACCTCCAAGTCCGGCGGAACGGCCGAGACGATGTCGCAATACATGATCGTCGACGATCGGGTCGCAAAGGCGGGGCTCAAACCTGCCGAGCATTTCGTTTTCGTAACAGATCCCGCGCAGGGAGCGCTTCGTCCGCTGGCAACGGACCGCGCGATACCGGCGCTCGACATTCCTCCCAACGTCGGTGGCCGCTTCAGCGTCCTCACACCCGTTGGAACTCTTCCTGCTGCACTTATTGGAATCGATATCCCCGAGCTGCTCGGCGGCGCGGCAGATATGGCGGGCAGGTGCTCGACCGACGAGCTCGCGCGTAACCCGGCAGGGATTTATGCGACGCTGCAATGGCTTGCCGACACGCGTTACGGAAAGACGATCGATGTTCTGATGCCTTACTCCGACCCGCTACGCGATTTTGCCGCGTGGTTCGTGCAGCTGTGGGCGGAAAGTCTTGGGAAACACCTTGAGGGTGGCGGCTCGGTTGGACCCACGCCGTTGGCGGCGCTCGGCGCGACTGACCAACACAGTCAGGTTCAGCTCTTCATGGAAGGTCCGAAGAACAAGACGCTGACTTTCATCGCCGTGAAGGATCGCGCTGTCGATATCACTATTCCCAAAAGCTTCGGCGACGTAAAGGAGCTCGGATACCTCGGGGGACATTCGCTCGGCGAGCTCATAGACGTCGAGCAAAGGGCGACAGCAGGCGCCCTGGCCAAGTGGGGCCGGCCGAATCTGACAATCAGCATCGATCGGGTCGATGCTCATCACGTCGGCGGATTGATGATGCTTTTCGAGATCGCGACAGCGTACGCAGGCCAGCTATACGGGATCGATGCATTCAACCAGCCGGGCGTCGAGCTCGGAAAACAGTTTGCCTACGCGTTGCTCGGACGCCCCGGTGCCGATGCCGCAAAAAAGGAATGGGAGTCGGTACCGAAGCCCGATCCGAGATGGAGTCTTTGAGCCCCTTGCAGGAGCCCTCATTGACGACAACTTTCCGACACGATGATTGAACAGATTCAGATAATGGACGGAGCTGTGACCGTCACCGACGGCACGCTTTCGATCGACGATGAATCGGCGATTTCATCCGCGGCGATGGACCGTCTCGCCCACGCGGCAGTGTTCGGCGAACAGGACAGTCGAGACAACGCCCGCTGGCTGATCTGGGAGATAGGACAGAGCCTTGGCGTAGTTCCCGCGTCGATCCACGACCTGTATACTGCGCGCGGCCGCGGCGAGACCAACGGGTTCACGGTTCCCGCGATCAACGTGCGGGGGATGAGCTACGATACTGCGCGCTCGATTTTCCGCACGGCGAACAAGCTCAATGCAGGCGCCTTTATCTGCGAGATCGCGCGGTCGGAGATTGCATACACCGGCCAAAGGCCTCCTGAATACGTTGCGGTGATACTTGCCGCTGCGCTTCGCGAGGGATTTCGCGGACCCGTATTCATTCAAGGCGACCACTTCCAGGTGAGCTCGAAGAAGTTCGCCACCGACCCTGTAGGCGAAGTAAATGCCGTGAAACAGCTCGCACGGGAGGCTGTCGATGCCGGGTTCTACAACATCGACATCGATACCTCGACTCTCGTCGACCTCTCGAAGCCTGATCTCGATCAACAGCAGACGACGAACTACGAGCAGGCCGCCGACATCGCAACGTTTGTACGCGACCTCCAGCCGGAAGGCGTTACCATCTCGCTTGGTGGCGAGATTGGAGAGGTAGGAACCGAGAACAGCACTGTCGAAGAGCTCCACGCATATATGGATGGCTTCAACCGCACGCTGAAAACGCTTGCTCCGAATGCGCCCGGCCTGTCCAAGATCAGCGTCCAGTCGGGTACGACGCACGGCGGAGTGGTGCTGGCGGACGGGACCATCGCCGATGTGCAGATCGATTTCGGAACCCTCGAGCTTCTCTCGAAGGTGGCTCGCGAGAAATACGGACTCGCCGGCGCCGTGCAGCATGGCGCGTCGACGCTTCCGGATTCCGCATTCCACAATTTTCCGCGCACCGAAACTTCGGAAATTCATCTGGCGACGAATTTCCAGACGATGCTGTTCGACCAGCTCCCGGCCGAGCTTCGCGACGAGATCTACGCGTGGCTTGGCGAGAATGCGAAGGACGAGCGCAAGGCTACGGACACCGACGAGCAGTTCATTTACAAGACGCGAAAGAAGGCTCTCGGTCAGTTCAAGCGGCGCTTCTGGGATTTGCCCGCTGATGCGAAGGCCAGGCTAGCGTCAGCCTACGACAAGAAGTTCGAGTTTCTCTTTACTCAGCTTGCAGTGGGCAACACTAAAGACATCGTCGCGCGTTTTATCAAACCTCCGGTTCAACACAAGCCGCAGCCTCACGCCGACCTCGCCGTCGTGGCGGCAGCTCCAGACGACGCGGACCTCAGTGACTGACATCGGTCCCGGCGCGACGTCCGACTGCGTCGCGCAGCTTCGGAACGTCGCGCGACGCTCGGTGCACGAGTCGCGGAACGCTTTGAATGGTCTGGCGGTAAATCTCGAGGTAGTAAGAAGCCGTCTTGCGCGCTCAGGCGATAAGGAGCTGCTCACATTCGCTGAGGACGCCGCCGCACAGGGCGAGATGTCCATTCAAATCACCGAAGGCATGGGCGCGCTTCTCACGCTGATACTCGGCTCGGTCGACGGAGGCCGAGTACTGCGTTGCTCGACCTCCGCGTCGCCCGCGACACTCCGGTTCGAGCTCGAGCCCGGCGTGGCGGAGCGCGTCGTTCCGGCCCTGACACTGCTGGGCAGGACAGTAGGCTTCACAGTAGAAACGTCTGGCGCTGAGACGGTTATATTAAGCTTCCCTGAACCACGCAGTACCGAGCACAAACAACACGAATGAATTCTCCGAAGATTCTGATTGCGGACGACGAGCTTTCCATCACTAAAGGGCTCAGCGCAGTACTCTCCGACGAAGGATATGAAGTAGTCGTTGCGCAGGATGGAAAAAAGGCACTCGATCTTCTGGGTGCCGACAGCTTCGGCCTGGTACTCGCCGATCTGATGATGCCGAAGCTCGATGGCCTGGCGCTGTTGAAGGAGCTCCAGCGCCTCGGCATACCCACCGAATGCATCATCGTCACGGGGCAGGGTACCGTCGACTCCGCCGTGCAGGCGATGCGGGAAGGCGCCTACGACTACATCGAAAAGCCGCTCAATGCAGACAAGCTCAATCGTCTCAAGGCACTGATCCCGAAAGCCCTCGAGAAGTTCACGGTGCAGCAGAGAAACCGCGAGCTTTCCTCGAAGCTTGAAGGACTGACGCATTACGGAGAGCTGAGCGGTCAGTCGGAGGAGATGCGCTCGGTCTACCAGATCATCGACGCGGTTGCGCCGTCATCCGCCAGCGTTCTGATCCTTGGTGAATCCGGCACCGGAAAGGAGCTTGTCGCGCGCGCGCTTCATACGAAAAGCGACCGCGCGAAAGGTCCGTTCTTCGCGCTGAATTGCGCCGCGTTGCCCAAAGACATCCTCGAGAACGAGCTCTTCGGCCACGAGAAGGGTGCATTCACGGGATCGACGAACGAGAAGGCCGGCGCGTTCGAGATGGCGGACGGCGGGACGATTTTCCTGGACGAAGTCGCCGAGATGCCGCCCGATATACAGGTAAAGCTTCTCCGTGCGATCGAGAGCAGAACGATCCGGCGCCTGGGCGGCAAGAAGGAGATCACCGTCGACATTCGAATTGTCGCCGCAACGAATCGTGATCTTCAGGAAGCCCTCGCCGAGAACGAGCTTCGCGAAGATCTCTATTATCGGCTGGCTGTGGTCGAGATTTTCCTGCCGCCTCTTCGTGACCGCGCCGGTGACATCAAGCTCCTTGCCAACGAATTTCTTGCCCGATTTTCCCAGCAGAACGGAAAGAAGATTTCGGGCTTTGACGAGCGGGCATGGCAGTGGATTCTCTCGCACAACTGGCCGGGCAACGTGCGCGAGCTGAAGAATGCAGTCGAGCGCGCTGTGATCATGACGCGGTCAGAAAAGATCGAAGCTGGCGACATCATGCCGCGGCACCTTCGCCTCGCCGCCGAGGGAACGGCGCCGATGACGGTCCCAGAAGGCGCGTCTCTCGCCGACACGAAGAAACAGCTCGTGCTTCGAACATTTGCCTCGACCAGTGGCGACGCGAACCGCACAGCGAAGATCGTGGGCATTTCGCCGGAGGACGTGCGGACGGAAATCGCGTCGTTGATTCGCACGAATGGCGCTCACCATGAGGGAATAAGTGGACCCGCAAGCGCTCCGGCGCGGGCGGCAGCAGGCAGTTCGCGCGCACGAGGCGCGCCGGCAAAAAGCAAGGCCAAAAAGCGATAACCGGAGGAGTTGCAAGAATGTCGGATTACGATTGGGACGACGACGAGCCGTACGTAGTCATCGAGCAGAGGCCGCCCGGCATCGGGTCGTTCCTGCTGGGTCTGGCTGTCGGCGGAGGATTGGCACTTCTGTTCGCTCCGCGCACAGGAGAGGAGACGCGGCGCGATTTGCAACGGCGCGCACGCGAGGTCGGCGATCAGGCGCAGGATCTTGTGTCGGAGATCACCGAGTCTGTCGGTAATACTCTCCACCAGGCCAAGGACAACGTCGAGAACCGTATTGACGCCGCACGGGATGCTGTCGAGCTCAAGCGCCGGCAGGTGACGAATGCCGTCGACGCCGGCCGCGCTGCAGCGCAGCAGGCGCGCGTGGAGCTCGAGCAGCGCATTGCCGAGACGAAGGCCGCGTATAAAGAGAGCTAGTGGCAGAGCGGCCGTTCCTTGTCCGGATCGGCTGGACTCTACGCGACTACGCGCAGCGGGTCTGGGACAATAGCGGAGAAGACAACATTTTCTTTCTGGCGGGGGGCATTGCCTTCAATCTGCTCCTCGCCGCCGTACCATTCTTTCTTCTCCTCGCAACCGGCCTCGCGTACCTCCTCAACCAATCTGCCGACGCCTCTTCGGCTGAGATAAACGCGATCATCGATCGCTTCATGCCGCCGCACGCGGCAAATCAACCGTCGCCGATCGGAGCGATTCTCGTTCCGATAATCCAGTCGCGCGGGGCAATCAGCCTCTACGGAGTAATTGCCTTCATCTGGTTTTCGACGCGTCTCTTCGGCTCGCTCCGGAGTGTGCTAGCGTCCATCTTCGACATCGAGTCGGACCGCGGCATCATTGCAGGGAAGATCTTCGACGTCCAGATCACAATTGTATCGACGCTTCTTCTGATTCTTTATACAGGCTTGAGTGCCTACCTGGCCCTGGCAACCACGCGTGGGCTGCTCATTCTCGGAGAGCTGGGCCTGCGGAAGGACATGATGGGCACGCTGGAGTACAACATCGGTCAGGCGATTGCGTTCTGCTTCATCACTCTGATGTTCTTTTCGCTGTACAAGTTTCTCCCCAATCGTCACATAAGGTGGCAGAC
>JBDSVO010000158.1:0-2697 GCA_039927215.1 Gemmatimonadaceae bacterium | reverse complement strand
GCGATGGAACCTCAACGGGCACAAGATCTGGATCGGCAACGCGCATCGAGCCGGGGTCATTGCGACGTTCGCGCAAACTCCCGTCGAGAGGCGGGGTGAGACCGTCGCCCGGCTCACGGCATTCATTATCACACCAGACATGCCCGGCTTCCGCGTCCTCGGAACCGTGCGCAAGCTCGGCGTTCGCGGATCGACCCAGGCCGAGCTGTTGTACGAGAACCTCGAGGTCCCGGCCGATCATGTCCTGGGAACTGTGGGAAAGGGGTTTGCCGTCGCCGTGCACGTGCTCAATGCGGGACGACTCACACTCGCCGCTGGGTGCACGGGAGGATCGAAGCGAGTGCTCGGCGAGATGGCCAGATATGCCGAGGAGCGCATTCAGTTCGGTCATCCTCTCGCGCATTTCGAGATCACGCAGCGCAAGCTCTCCCAGCTCGCAGCGAAGGTCTACGCGTGTGACTCGATGCTTGGCGTGCTCGCATCTCTCGCCGACTCCCCAGCGGCGGACTTTGCTCTCGAGGCGGCGTGCGCGAAGGTATTTGCCAGCGATCTCATCTGGAGCGCATGCGACGAGATGGTGCAGGTTGCCGGCGGCCGCGGCTACGTCAAGCCATTTCCTTTTGAGCGAATGCTGCGCGACTCGCGGATCAATCGGATCTTCGAGGGCGCAAACGAAGTTCTGCGTTTGTTCATTGCATTGAACGGAGTGCAGGGACCGGCGGAATCCCTGAAAGAAGTCGGCACCGCACTGCGGCAACCGCTGCGCAACCTCGGCTTGCTGAGCGGATTCGCGAGGTCTCGAATTCGGAGCATGCTTGGCGGGAGCGCGTCGCTGGACGCGCGAATCGATCCGCGGCTGGCCAGCCACAAGTCTTATTTCGAGAAGCACGTTGCCGAGCTCAAGGCGTCAACCGATCGCGTGATCTTCCGGCACCGCACCGCGATTGTAGAGAGGCAGTTCGTTCTCGAGCGGCTTGCAAATATGGCGATCGAGCTGGTGGCGACTGCATGCGTGATCTCGCGAACTCAGAGTTTGATAGACGAGCGCGGCGTAGAGGCCTGCGAGCGCGAGGTTCAGCTGTGCGATCTCTTCTGCGTCGAGTCGGGTCATCGCTTCAAAGCGAACCGAACAGCGCTCGACGGCCGCGAGGAGGAAGTAGATACAACGCGGCGCAGCGTGGCAGCGACAGTAAGAGAGGAGAAGCGCTATTTCGTGAAGGACGCGATTCTCGACATCTGACGCTCAGAGGTCTGAGCAGCTCCGGAGAATTGTCCCGCAATTCCGGCACATCACCTTGCACTTGATCTCGACGATGTTGGCCGAGCCACATACGTCACAAACTTCAGGCTGGGAGTCGACCGTAATTCCCCCAATTTGTTCTTCGTGGTCCATTTTCCTTTCAATGCAACTTCATTCGAAGTCCAGAGCCAGATCCATAGCCTTGGCCGAGTGGGTCAGTGCGCCAACAGAAATCCAATCGACGCCGGTTTCGGCAATAGCTCGCACTCGATCCAGAGTAACTCCACCTGACGCCTCGGTCACAGCTCGCCCATTAATGAGCTCGACTGCCTCGCGCATCATCGTATTGCTCATATTGTCCAGCATAATCACCTCAGCCTCGGCAACCAGGGCTGAGCGCACCTGATCGAGATCGTCACACTCTACTTCGACGGGCGTTCCTGCCGGGGCAAGCTCCCGGCTGCGGCGGACCGCGAGCTCGATGTCTCCATCGACGGCTGCGAGATGGTTGTCCTTGATCAGCACGGCAGAGGAGAGATCGTTCCGGTGGTTCATCCCTCCCCCGGCTCGCACGGCGTACTTCTCCAGGCGTCGCCAACCGGGAGTCGTCTTGCGCGTGTCGAAAATCTTCGCTCCTGTCCCCTTTACCGCATCAACGTATTTCCGCGTGAGCGATGCAACGCCCGAGAGCCGTTGCATGAAGTTGAGCGCGACTCGCTCCGCGGAGAGAAGCCCGCGCGCGTGTCCCGTCACGAAGATCACGGGTGTGCCAGCATTCACTTTCTGTCCGTCGCGCACGGCGGCGCGCACTGACGCCGGCGGGTCTCGCTGGCGGAAGCTCTCGCGCGCGAGGGGAATTCCGGCAACGACCCCCGCTTCACGCGCAATTATCACGCAGCGCGTGCGGCGGTCCGAGACAACCGTGGCGATGCTGGTGAGATCGTTCGCTGCGCCGTCTTCTTCAAGCGCATCCCGCACGAGGGTCGCCGTCATCAGCCTGGCCAGAGGAAACCGCAGCCCTCTCGTCGGGTTGAACCCTCGCTCGGCCAAAGCCGCGATTCGTCGCGGCCGCTTTATCGTGGCCATTCGTGATTACTCACCTGGATCGTCTGTCGTTTCCGGCTTTGGCGAGAGTGGCCTGTTTCCGCCGATGGCGATCATCCGCTCTATGGCGCGGCGGGCACGCGCGGAAGTCTCTGGGTCTACAGTGATGTGATGTTTGAGTCGCTCGATCGAGTTGAGCACTTTCGGGAGCGTCGTCACCTTCATGAAAGCACAAACCGCGAGATCGTTTGCAGGGAAGAATCGCTTTGTCGGATTCTCGCGTCGCAGCCGGTGCAGGATTCCGACTTCCGTAGCAACGATAAACTCACGAGCGTCCGAGATCCGTGGACGATTGATCATTCCTTCAGTAGAAAGGATTTGGACTCCTTCGGGATCTACGTCGCCGGCGGACA
>JBDSVO010000157.1:0-7906 GCA_039927215.1 Gemmatimonadaceae bacterium | reverse complement strand
CCCTTGCCTCCGTCGATCACGATCAGATCGGGCAGTGGTTTTTCGTCAGCCAGACGCCGCTGGAAATAGCGGGTCACCACCTCGCGCATTGAAGCAAAGTCGTCGGTTCCCTCGACACTCTTCACGCGGAACTTGCGATATTCGGCGCGCTTCGGCCGCCCATTCTCGAACCAGATTCCTGCGCCGACGGTATCGGTGCCCTGCGTTGTCGAGATGTCGAAGCAGACCATAGTGCGCGGCAAACGCTGCAGTCCAAGTTCGCGGCCGAGCTCGTACACCGGGTCCCCGGCAACCGTCGCGCCTTCCGTGGATGCCGCACGCAGCTCTTCCAGAAGATGACGCGCGTTCTGCTGTGCAAGATCCACCAGCTCACGTCGCGGCCCGCGTTGCGGAATAAGGATTCTGGCACCGTTCAGCGACTCCTCCAACAGCTCGCGATCGCCGAAATCGAACGGAACGAGCAGCTGGCGGGCGCGCTCATGAAGTGCCACGTAGCTCCCGGCCAGATAGGCGAGAAGAATTGCAGAATCTTCCTCGCCTTCGACGTTGACGAGGAATCGGTGCTCGCGGGACAAGAGCTTGCCGTTCCGAATCCGAAGCAGAACGGCACACGCATCGTCGCCATCGCGTGCGAACCCGATCACGTCACGATCTCCCCCTTCGACTTCGAGCACGACTGTCGGCTCTTCCATCTCACCGAGGTGTTGAAGCGCATCCCGCAGCTCGGCGGCTCTCTCGTAATCGAGTGAGCTCGACGCAGCATCCATCCGCTCCTTGACGCGGCGCATGACTTCATCCGGGCGTCCGTCGAGAAAAAGGACTACTTCCTCGATCATTGCGCGGTATTCCATCTGGCTCTGCGCCAGGATGCAGGGCGCCTTGCAGCGATGGATGTAGTAGTCGAGACAAGGCCGGTCGGGCATCTCGCGAGGCATGTCGTAATTGCATGACCTTACAGTGAAGATCCGCTTGACGACATTGAGCGCCCGCCGCATCGCGCCGACATCGGTGTAAGGCCCGAAGTAGCGCGCACCGTCGTTCTGCAGTCGCCGCGTGACGTACACCCGCGGGAACGCTTCCTGGACGGTGACCTTGATGTACGGATACGATTTGTCATCCCGGAGCGAGATGTTGAATCGCGGCCTGTATTCCTTGATGAGATTCGCCTCGAGAATGAGCGCATGCGCTTCGCTCGGGACGACGATCGTCTCGACGTCGGCGATCTTCCCGACAAGGTGTCGCGTCCTGGGACTTTCTTCGTGATCGGCGCCGAAATAACTCCGCACGCGTGACCGGAGGCTCTTGGCCTTCCCGACATACAGAATCTGCCCGTCCTCACTTTTCCAGAGGTAAACTCCGGGTCCGTCGGGCAGGTGAGGCAGCTTCGAGGCGACTTTGTCGGGGACAACGATCATCTCTAATTATACCAGTGCTATCAATGCTGGTTCGGTCTACAGAACGCAGAGAACTACCTTCTCTGCGGCCTCTTCCTTATCAACGAAGAAGCAGCACGGACTTACTAACGACGCCGGCGCAGGCGCGCAGTAAGTGCAATCGCCTCCGGCATCTTCATCAGGGTAGCGATGAGCAGGTATGTCATCCCATACGCGACAAGAATGAGCAGACCGATCAGCACCGTGTGTGATCCGTACAACGTGAGCTTGGCCGCCCACGCTACCAACGCTGCGACGATTGCTGCGGCCCAGATGCGGAGCGTGAATCTCGCTGACAGACTCGTCGGGCCGATGCGCTTCGAGAGCGCGTGCCTCAGGAGGTAGAATTCCACCCATCCAGCAATGCCTGCCGAGGCCGTGAGGCCCGCAACACCGAGTTTTGGATCTATCCCCAGCCATTCAGGCAGTCGCAGCGCCGCGACGTAGCCCAGAGCCATCGTGAGCACTACCCGAATCACGGCGAAGCGTAATGGCGTGCGCGTATCGCGTAGCGCATAAAACGTGGACGAATACAGTCTACCCCATGTCGAGGCGAGCAGGCCTATCGTCGAGCCTGCGAGGATCTGCCAGACCCACACGCTATCCGCTCGTGTAAATCGACCAGACTCGAAGAGCACTGCAGCGATCACGTCGCCCAGCGCCAGAAACGCGACCGCGGAGGGCACGATGAAAAACGCGATGCGCTCCAGCCCTCCATCAAGCCGGCCGCGCAAGTACGATGCTACTTCCTGCGCTGTTCCCGTCGCGCTCGACATTACAGGCAGCTCCGCAGCCGACACCGCCATCCCGAAGAGACTCACCGGCAGTACGTACAACACCTGAGAGTATGCAAACACGGCCACTGAGCCTGCCGGAAGCCAGCTCGCTATCAGCTCATCCACGAATGCACTTATCTGAACGACGCCGCGGCTGATGAAGGCAGGTACAAAATTGCGAATCACGGAGCGGGCGCTCGTCGTGCCCGTAGCGAAGTTCAGCCGAACGCCGCGGGCAAACTTCAGCACGAACGGGAACTGCACACCGAATTGCAGCGCGCTTCCCACTACGGACGCCCACGCTACTATCTCGGCCAGACGCAATTGAGGAGTTCCGCTGCCGAAGCCGATGAGCGCCGCAATCATCGTGAGATTCCACGCGACGGGAGCAGTGTAACTGATGAAGAATTTGCGGTGGCTATTCAGAATTCCGAGACACCACGCGGATAGCACGAGGAGACCGGCGCCGGGAAAGAGAATTCTCGTGAGATGAATCGTCAGCTCTCGTCGCTCTCCACTGAATCCACCAGCTACCAGTGTTACTAGAAGCGGCGCGAACAGTACGCCCAGCAGAACGATGATGGCCGAGGTCAGGGCGAGCACCGCGGCGACGGCTCCGGCAAGACGGTCCGACTCTTCTTTCTTCTGCTGCGCGAGCAGCCCGGAGTACTCCGGAATGAACGATGCCGACAGCACGCCTTCGCCAAACAGGTTCTGTAGAAGATTCGGAATTCTTATGGCGGCGTTTAGCGCATCGGCAGCGATCGACGATCCGAAGTAGTGCGCGAAGAACTTGTTACGAACGAGGCCGGCTATTCGGCTCAGAAAAATTCCGCCGCCGACCAGGAACGCCGCTCGGCGCGAGCCGTCGTGACTCATACGAGTGACGCCGCGTGAGCCTGTACTTCGGGAATCACGGAATCGAAGAGCTCATCGCCGTATTTCGCCATCAGAGGGATGCCGTTGAGTATCCTCTCCTGCGGCATACCGAATGGATAGAGCGAAGCCCGCGCGACGGCGATCTCGTGAAGCGCCGTGTTCCCTTCCCTTTTCACTGCAGCTGCATAACGCCGCTCCAGCCGCTCAACACGGTGAAGCAGATTTCTTTTTAAACCCTCGATCACTCGGGGCGAAACGAGGCGATTATCGTTTTGGCCAGCGAGACTCGCTATCTGCTCTTCGACTGTCTTGCGCAAGTCCGCAAGAGCAGCTCTGAGCTCCCACGGCAAGGACTCCGCTGCAACCCGCGTCTCGATGGCGTGAGGGTCGCTGAAATCAGCCGGCGACAGATGATGACGCTCGAGAATCTTCCCGACCCGCGGCTCGATCACTATTCCCGACCATCGCGGCAGTATGAGCGGCATGTCGGTTCCAAGTGCCGTCGCAACGGCGCCTACCTGCGCGAAGTAAGCGATCTCTGCTGGACCACCGAGATAAGCAACCGTCGGAAGAATGTGGCGCTCGACGATCGGCCGAAGAAGAACATTCGGTGAAAGATTGTCCAGTGAGCCATCACCTTGGGCGTTGGTCGATTTGCCAAGCGGCACGCGTGCCCGTCGCCCTTCAGTCGCCGAAAAGACAAGTGATCGTCCGCGCACAGTCTGAACCTGTGGCGAAAATCCGGCGGACTCTATTTCCCTGTCGCGCGCAACAAGGGCGGTCTCGACGTCCTTTCCTCGCTCGAGTGCGCGCGCTAAAACCGGGCGAGCACGCTCTCGCACGGATTCGTGCGATGAATCCAGGACAGCAATTCCGAGAGGCGTCAATACATCGCGGAGGAGCTTTACATACGAGCTGCCTATCGTCTCGTCAGGTTTGTACGCGCGAGCGACCGATTCCAGTATCGCCGGGTGAGGAGCAGATCCGGCGGCGCGACGTAATGCGTCGAGCTGGGGCGCAATGTCTCCGATTGGAACGAGCGCCATCGGCAGTCCGGGGTCGTCGCGTCCTGCAAGCTCGATTCGGTGCGCGCCTTCAGGTGTGACAGCGACAGTCGATCGAGCCTCATCAAAGTCGGAGTCGTCGGTTGCAGCCCAGAAAACCGGCGCGACCGGCCGACCCGTCACTGCCTGCAACGTGTTGGCGAACTCGAGCGCTGAGAGCGCTTTCCACCACGTGTAAAGCGGCCCGCCGAATAGCCCGGGCTGCTGCCCGCAGGTGACTACGAATCCGTCGCCTTGCGCCGCGGCGAGCCGATCGGCCGCCGGCCCGCTTGCGGCAAGCGCACCTTCGAGCGCGCGCAGCCAGTCGCGTGACTCCATCGAGTCGATAACAGCGTCGGCTCGCGCAGTCCATGCGTCCCTGCCACGCGGCGCCGCGGCGTACCAGGGTGACTCGAGCGCCCCGCCAAGTGCCGCTTGCGTGAGCTTCCTTCCCACGAGTGGCGTGGTGATTACGCGAAGCGTCAATTCCGCCTCGCGACGAGTATTACACGCGGCGACGTGTCGGTCAGCGATTCACCACCGTAGTCGCCGTATGCTGTCTCGATGCGGAAGCCCGCACGGCTGAGCATGTCGTCAAGCTCGTGCCGCGTGAAGAGTCGAACGCGTTCCACAAACTGCCGGCCCTCATTCTTGAGCGAGATGTGCTTCACGACGAAGCGCCCTGCGTCAGTAATCTCACGCCGCTGCTCAACAACTCTTCCACCGATGTTTCGCTCATCGTACGGCACGAGCTGCGCGCGTACTGCATCGGCGTTGAGATAGTCGAGAACGAACGTGCCGTCAGGCGCGATGACGCGTGCGAGATCGCGAATGACGAGCTCATGCTCCAGGTCGGTCTCGAAATACCCGAAGCTGGTGAAAAGATTGACAACCAGGTCGAACGCCGAGTCCCGGTAAGGGAGCGCTCTGATGTCGCCGCGCACGAGCCTGGCCGGCGAGTCGTTGCGCCGAGCGATTCGAAGCAGCACCTCGGAAAGATCGATTCCTGACGTCCACCATTTTGCTCCCAGATACTTCGCGTGTCGCCCCGAGCCGCAGGCAAGATCGAGAACCCTCCGCACTGCGCGGGTCCCGAGGGTTCGGGCGATGAGAGCAACTGCACGCTCCGCCTCCGCCTCGTTGCGATGAGGATAGAGCGCGACGTAGTCGTCACCGAACCATTCCTCGAACCACTCAGACATCCGGCGTGTGCGTCACTTGTGATACGGCTCTCCTCGCACGATCGTCCCCGCCCGATACAGCTGCTCGGCGAGGACAAGTCGCGCCAGCTCATGTGCAAGCGTCCATGGGGCGAGCGACAGTCGGACTGAGGATTTCGCCAGCACTTCTTCGGAAAGGCCGAATGCGCCCCCGATCACGAATGCAAGATCACGGTCACGGTCGCGCTCGGTTCGAAGCCATTCGGCAAAACGCTCGGAGGTGTAGGTGATTCCGGAAGCGTCGCACGCTACAAGGCGCGCGGCCCCGGCTCGCTCAGCAAGGCGATCGCCTTCCTTCTGCCTCACGATTCGAGGCGTCAGCGACGCTGACCGCTCCTCTTTCACCTCATGAACGTCGAGCGGCCAGTAACGCGCCGCCCGAGTCTCGTAGTCGTTGATTGCCGCCGAGAGCGCCGCATTCCGTGGTTTCCCGACGACGGCGACCGTAAGGCGCATCAGGCGTAGATGCCCCGCAGTCGGTGAACCGTCGCGACCCGGTTGATCGCCAGCATGTACGCGGCCGTTCGCATGTTGACCTTGTGCTGGCTCGACAACGCAAGGACTGCCTGGAAGCTCTGCTTCATGATGTCGCGAAGCCGGTCGTTCACCAGCTGCTCGGTCCAGAAATACCCGCCGCGATCCTGCACCCATTCGAAGTACGAGACTGTCACGCCGCCGGCGTTTGCAAGAATGTCAGGGATGACGAACACGCCGTTCTCCTCGAGGATGGAGTCTGCTGCTGCAGTGGTCGGGCCGTTGGCGCCCTCGCAGATTATTCGCGCCCGGATGTCGCGTGCGTTCTTCGTCGTGATGACGTTCTCCAGTGCCGCCGGCACCAGGACGTCCACGTCGAGCGTGAGAAGATCAGTGCCGCTGATGAGCTCACCTTTGTTAAAGCCGTCGAGATGACGATTCTTTCTCACGTGCTTGATAGCGTCGTCTATGTCGATGCCATCCGGGTTGTAGATCGAGAGCGACCGATCCCCGATAGCGACGACCTTACATCCTTCGGCGGCAAGGAGCTGAGCAGCAACAGAGCCGACGTTACCGAAGCCCTGCACAGCGACCGTCGTGCCTTTGACGGGCATGCCGAGGTGTGCCAGCGCTTCCTTCGTGACGATCATGCAGCCGCGTCCGGTGGCTTCGCGGCGACCTAGTGAGCCACCCATCTCAACCGGCTTCCCTGTAACTACAGATGTAGTTGTATGTCCGACGTGCATGGAGTAGGTATCCATGATCCAGGCCATCACACGCTCGTTCGTATTCACGTCCGGAGCTGGAACGTCGGAGTCCGGTCCGAGGACATTGATGATGCCGGCCGTGTAGCGCCTCGTCAGTCGCTCGAGCTCGCCGATGCTCATCGTGTGCGGGTCACACACCACTCCGCCCTTGGCGCCGCCGAATGGAATGTTCACGACGGCACATTTCCAGGTCATCCATGCCGCCAGGGCTTTCACTTCTTCGAGAGTCACTTGAGTGTCGAACCTGATCCCGCCTTTTGCAGGTCCTCTCGACGTGTTGTAAAGAACACGAAACCCCGTAAACACCTCGACTTCGCCGGTGTCTCGCATCACGGGGATGGACACGATGATTTGTTTTTCCGGATTTCGGAGCACACGATACAGTCCGGGCTCCAGGTCGAGCAGCTCGGCAGCGCGGTCGAAGCGAAGCATCATTGCTTCGAACGGGTTCTCCTCGTCGAGAAAGGTGTCCTTGTCGGGACCGACTATTGATTCAGATCGCGGGCGAAGATCGGTGGCCATGAGTGGGGTGATGGATTCGGAGACGACTGGCGCGGGCGTCAGCTACCTTCGGTTGAGTTCGGGGCAAGCTCGGTCAAAAGCTTCTCGATTGCCTCCTGCCCGCTTTCCACCTTCAAAGCCTGTGAAACATACCATAATGGTGGAGCGGTGGCAGGCCACAGAACACCGAGTTTTACTGCGTCTTTGAGAGTGCAAACAAAAACGATATCGTCTGCGCGCTGACGCAAAACGATGTCGGCGATGTCGCCCGTCGTGTAGCGGTGGTGGTCAGGAAAAGGGTGGGGCTCGACCTGGCCGCCGACTTCCGCAATTTGTCGAAAAAAGGCGTCGGCATCCGCAATACCTGCGATCGCAACGACTGATTTTCGCGCCAGCTCTGCGAGCGGCAACACATTGCTGCCTGTAGTGCCGGACGCAAGTCGAAGCTCATCGAGTGTGAAGTGAACGACAGCCAGCGGCAGCTGGGGGGCGGCATCGCGTATCGTCTCCGCGAGCTCGCCCACGGTCGCATCGTCCGCGGTCTTTCGCGTGATCACCGCGATCGATGCTCGCCGGAGGGCGCGGAAAGGCTCCCGCCACGGTCCGGCCGGCAGCAGCCTCGGCGCCGCGCGCCACTGCTCAGCGGAGATCAAGACGACATCGACAACACGCCCCGCCGCGCGATGTTGAAACGCATCGTCGAGAACGGCGACCGTCGCTCCGTTTGCGGCGGCTCGCCGGATTCCTTCCGCCCGCTGCGGCTCGATAACGACTGGAATCTCGGGATTGAGACGGGCGTGAACGCGCGCCTCG
>JBDSVO010000156.1:0-7297 GCA_039927215.1 Gemmatimonadaceae bacterium | reverse complement strand
GGCACGGGTTGCGACCGTGCTTGCCAGTGGCTCGGGGATGCCCATCACACGAATGTACGTGTCGATCGCCCGGTCGAATGAAAGGTCTTCAGCAAGCGTGTCGACGAACATGAGTGCGTTGTCGACGTGGGCGCGGATTATCGTCTCTTCGGCGCGAGCCTGCGACAGCCGCAGCCGCCGCTCTGCATTTGGATTGAGCTTGCGTCCAAAGATCGATTCAGGGAACAAACCACCGAACATGGAGCCTTCCTCTTTCTGGTCTCGTTTTCTTTAATCTAAGGCACGGTTCATACCAGGGTCAGACCGCGCTGCCGCGCCTTCTCGTCAGCTCTCCTTCGATTCGTACTGGTCCTTGAGGCTGGCGACGACAGCTGGATCTGCCAGCGTCGTCGTATCCCCCAGTATCCGGCCCTCGGCGATGTCCCGCAGCAGGCGCCGCATGATTTTCCCGGAGCGGGTTTTGGGTAGGTCAGCCGAGAAAAGGATGTCGTCCGGCCGGGCAAGCGCGCCGATTTTTTTGGCGACGAACTGCCGCAGCTCTTCGGCGAGCTCGGGACTCTTTGATTTCCCATCCCGGAGTGTCACGAACGCGGCAATAGCCTGACCTTTCAGATCGTGCGTCCGGCCAACCACGGCGGCTTCCGCAACCGCCGGGTGCTCGACGAGGGCAGACTCCACTTCCATCGTCCCGATGCGGTGCCCGGCGACGTTCAACACGTCGTCGACTCTGCCGAGGATCCAGAAGTAACCGTCTTCGTCACGCTTGGCGCCATCGCCGGCAAAGTACAGGTCGGGGCGCCCCGGCCATTTTGAGAAGTACGTCTCGACGTAGCGGGCATCGTCGCCCCAGATAGTGCGCAGCATCGACGGCCACGGTTGCGTCAGGGCGAGAAATCCGCCTCCCACTTCGATTCTGTTTCCGTCGTGGTCGAGCAAGTCAGCGGTATAGCCGGGCAGGGCGCGCGTGCAGCTGCCGGGCTTCGTTTCCGTAACGCCGGGTAGCGGCGAGATCACCATTGCCCCTGTCTCGGTCTGCCACCATGTGTCGACGATCGGACATCGGTCGCCTCCGATGTGCTCGCGGTACCACATCCACGCTTCGGGATTGATCGGCTCGCCAACTGAGCCAAGCAGCCGAAGGCGCGACAGGTCGTGGAGCTTCGGATGCTCGGCCCCCCACTTCATGAAGGCGCGAATAGCGGTTGGCGCGGTATACAGAATCGTCACGCCGCGGCGCTCGCAGATGTCCCAGAACCGATCCTTTGCCGGCGTGTCCGGCGCACCTTCATACATCACACAGGTGGCGCCGTTCGCGAGTGGTCCGTAAACGAGATACGAATGCCCAGTCACCCAGCCGATGTCGGCGGTGCACCAGAAGACGTCGTCGTCGCGCAGGTCGAAGACGAGCTTCGTCGTTGCGGCGGCACACGTGAGATAGCCGCCCGTCGTGTGAACGATTCCCTTCGGCTTTCCCGTCGTACCCGAAGTATAGAGGATGAAGAGTACGTCTTCCGCGTCCATGACTTCGGGCTCGCAGTCATTCGAGGCTTCGGCGACGAGGTCGTGATACCAGATATCGCGGCCTTCCTTCATTGGTGCTTCGATGTCAGCGCCCTTTGGTCCTTCGGCCACGCGCCATCGCTGGACGACGATGACTTTCTCGATCGACGGCGTGTCCTCGAGCGCTAGGTCTGCATTTCGCTTGAGCTGAATGACCTGGCCGCGACGATAACTGCCGTCGGCTGTGATGAGGGCTTTGCACTCCGCGTCATTGATCCTGTCTCGCAGGGACTCGGGCGAAAAGCCGCCGAATACGACGGAATGAATCGCCCCGATGCGCGCGCATGCGAGCATGGCGATCGCGGCTTCGGGAATCATCGGCAGGTAAATCGCAACGCGGTCGCCCTTCCCGACTCCCAGTGAACGCAGCGCGCTTCCCATCCGCACGACTTCGGCGTGCAGCTCGGCATACGTGAGCGTCCGCTGGTCGCCCGGCTCTCCTTCCCAGATTATCGCGGGCGCGTCACGACGCGGCCCATTGAGATGGCGATCGAGGCAGTTGGCCGAGACGTTGAGCTTGCCCCCGACGAACCACTGCGCGTGAGGGGGCTTCCAGTCGAGCCCCTTGTCCCATTTGCGGATCCATTGCAGCTCACCCGCCATTCGCTCCCAGAAAGCGACGGGGTCGCGTGCAGCCTCTTCATAGAGATCGGGCGTGGAAACCAGTGCGGACCTGCGGAACTCTTCGCTTGGCGGGAACTTCCGGTTTTCCGTAAGGAGAACGTCGATGTCGTTCATGGCAGGGATATGAGTGGCGGTTTTGGCGAAGCTTATCCTGTTTTGCACGCGACGCGCCAGAGTAGCACCTTTCGAGCTGGATGAACTCAAATCCGGTCGTGGTGGCGGAGGCGAATCATATCGAAAAGCTGATACGCATCGGGAGCCGGGCATCCGAGCTCGCGCTGAGAAGCGCGCGCCTCGTGGAGTCGCTGCTCGTCGCGGCGGGCGCTAGCTGCGAGATCGTCATCATCAAGTCGGCGGGAGACAAGAAACGCAAGGATCTCGCACATCTCGTCGGAGAAGTCGGGCTTTTCACACGAGAGCTCGAGGTCGCTCTCGCGAAGGGTAAGGTCGATTGCTGCGTCCACGCGTTGCGAGACCTGCCAACCGAAGGGGCCGACGGTCTCGAGATCGTCGCCTGCCTCGAGCGAGACGATCCGCGCGATGTCCTGGTGGTAAATCCCGTGACGCAGGCCGATTCGCTCGAGAGTCTTCCCGCGGGGTCGCGCGTCGGCACGTCCAGTCCCGCCCGACGCGCTCAGCTCCTTGCGCGCCGGCGCGATCTGCAAGTCGTAGAGCTGCGCGGCGACGTTCCAACGCGGCTTCGGAAAGTTGAGCGCGGACAGGTCCACGCAACGATTTTCAGCGCGTCTGATCTCATTCGGCTGAACGCCACTCAGAGAATCACGACGTGGTTCAATGCTCCGGCGTGGCTACCGGTGGCAGGTCAGGGCGCGACGGCGATTCAGATTCGGTCCGACGACGATGCCATGCGCAACCTCCTTGCGCGCCACGATCACGCACCGACATCGATCGCCACGCGCGCTGAGCGTGCGTTTGTCGCCGCCCTGGACAGCAGTGGTACGGCGCCGATTGGTGCCCTGGTTCAGGCCGACATGAATCTGCTTGGCTTCGTGAGCGATGCGAACGGCGGAACAATCGTGCGCGGCTCGCGCCGAGTGGACCCGTCGCTTCCCGAAGATTCCGGGGAGGCGCTCGCCTCCGAGCTTCGCGAGCGTGGCGCCGGAAGCCTGCTCGCCGAGCTGCGGAGCGCGGAACGCGCAAAGGCATCGGTGCGTGGAGAGTCCTGATCAATGCGGACTGTGATTCTGGAGGCCGCATCGTCGAGGACGCCTGGGCAACCCTTATCTTTTAGCGCGTGAATCCCTGGCACGATTTCCCCGTCGGTGCGCACCCGCCCGAACATGTAACCGCGGTAATCGAGATCCCGCGGGGCAGCCGCAACAAGTACGAGCTCGACAAAGTCACCGGCCAGTTCAGGCTCGACCGGGTTCTCTTCTCCGCCGTTCATTATCCGGGCGATTATGGTCTCATTCCGCGAACGCTTCACGAGGATGGCGACCCGCTCGACATTCTCGTCAGCATCAACGAGCCGACCTTCCCGGGATGTCAGATAGATTGCCGCCCCCTCGGTGTGCTGAAACTTCTCGACCGGGGAGAGCCGGACGACAAGATCATCGCTGTGCCGTCGAACGATCCTTTCTATAACGACACGTACGACATCGCTGACCTCTCGCAGCACTATCTGAAAGAGGTGGAGCACTTCTTTCACATCTACAAGGATCTCGAGGGCCGGCGCGTTGAGATCGTTGGGTGGGAGAAGAGTGAGGTCGCGATGGATGTCATCAACGACTCCATAAAGCGTTACGACGAGAAATACTTTCGGGTCGGTCCGTGATCGCTCGATGAAGGACGTGGCGGAGGACCTTCGAGTGCGCGTTTACGTGAATCATCTGAAACACCACCCGGCCCGGATTCCCGGGTGAAGCGGCCGCGCCCTCCGGTTCCCTCGCTTCCTGCCAGCTCAGGTTACTCGCGCACGCCGCTGCTTCAGAAGCTCGGCGTGAGGGAAGGGAGCCGAATGGCTTTGATGGATGCGCCGAGTGGCCTTGCAGAGTCGCTTCCCCCACTGCCGCCTGGCGCCACGCTGAAAAAACGGGGCATCGCCCTGGCCGATGTCATCGTCTGGTTCATAATGTCGAGTGATGAGCTGGGCTCGCTTGGCGCCGTGATGAAGCGAATGCCGGCCGACGGGGGAATGCTCTGGGTCGCATGGCCGAAGAAATCGTCGAAGATCGCTACTGATTTGACGGAGGACGTCATCCGCGGCGCCGCACTTCGCGCGGGACTCGTCGACACGAAGGTTTGCGCAATCGACGAGACGTGGAGCGGGCTCAGACTCTCGCGGCGGAAAACCTGAGCGCGTCCGCGAGGGGTGCGATCATCGCCGCGGAATTTCGGTGCCCCCACGCGAGCGGGCATGCCAACCACCCACGCCACGCAACGTAGTCGATGTCGAATTTCGGACCGGAAATGCAGCTTGAAATCTATGGCCGCAGCTTGAGCCAGCCCGCGGATGCGAGCAGCCAATCCGCTCTCTCCATCTCCTTCGAGGAATGGGAGGCGAAGGCCCGCGCCGCGCTGCCCGATGGTCCGTACTGGTACGTCGCGGGTGGCGCGGGAGCGGGTGACACGATGCGCGCGAACCGTGAGGCCTTTTTCCGCTGGCAGATCAGGCCCAGAGTGGCATGCGACGTCAGCGTTCGAGACATCGGCGTCACGCTGTTCGGCAAACGGCAGGAGGGGCCGTTCCTTCTTGCGCCTGTCGGCGTGCAGGGGATTCTTCACGCCGAGGGTGAGCTTGCCGTCGCAAGAGCTGCGGCAGCAACGGGCACGCCGTTCATTCTCAGCAACGTGTCGTCGTTTACGATTGAGCAGGTTGCGGCTGCAGCCGGCAACGGCGAACGCTGGTTCCAGCTCTACCCTGGAAAGAATCGCGACGTCATGCAAAGCGCTCTCTCGCGCGCCGAAGCGTCCGGGTACAGCGCGATCGTAGTCACCCTCGACACGACCATGCTCGGCTGGCGTGAGCGAGATCTTGCCAACGCTTTCCTTCCTTTCCTGCAGGGACAGGGAATCGCGAACTATGCATCCGACCCCGTGTTTCGAGCGCTACTCCCCAAACCGCCCGAGGAAGACCCACTGTCTGCCGTGATGCTGATGCTATCGCTCTTCAGCCACCCCCAATTCACGTGGGACGATGTGGATTGGCTGCGCAAGGCGACAAAGCTGCCGCTGCTTCTCAAAGGGATCACGGATGCTGATGACGCGGCCATCGCTGTCGATCGAGGTGTGGACGGAATCATCGTCTCCAACCATGGCGGCAGACAGGTAGACGGAGCGATTGCGACGCTCGATGCCTTGCCGGAGGTGAACAGCGCCGTCGACGGGCGGGTGCCCATCCTCCTCGACAGCGGGGTGCGGCGCGGCGCAGACGTCCTCAAGGCAATCGCATTGGGTGCGAGTGCAGTTCTTATCGGCCGTCCCTACGCATATGCATTGGCGAGCGATGGAGAAGCAGGCGTTCGCCATCTGATCCGTACGTTGATGGCGGACATCGACATTACGCTTGCACTCTCCGGCCGCACCTCGGTGGAAGGGCTCGACCGCTCGCTGATCGAACGTGACTGATTCCTCTAGAAAGGAGGGATGCGAAGCGTCACCTGATCACCCGCGGTGACGACGATCTCCTCGCTCACCGGCATTCGACTCGAGCCAATCGGATCCGCGAGGAAGCGAAGGGGCGTCGCGCCGAAGATGATGTTCTTCGGAATCTTCAGAACCTGCGTGCTTAGCCCTGTGACGGTTCCGAGTCGAATGCGTTCGGCGCCTCGCAGCACGTAAATGTTCATATCCAGCGTCGCCTGGTTATCGACGCGTACGGTCGTCTCCTCCTGCGGATTTGCCGCGGCGCGCGAATAGGCGCACGCCGCAAGAAAGCTCGCTGCAACGATTACAAAAAGCCTTCGCAGTTTCATCGCGATCTCCGGTTTGCCCCGTGTTCGGGGGTATCCGTGGCAGGTTACGTTCCAAGGCCCGGGTTCTAGATTCCCACGCCGTATGAAGGTTTGTAACGGAGCGAACGGATGAAGGGAAAACTAACGGTCCTCATGATCACGGCATTCGTGGACATGCTCGGACTCATCATTATCTACCCCCTTCTCCCGTTTTACGCGGAGGACCTTGGCGCTGATGCCGCCATCGTCGGAGCGCTCATCGCATCGTTCTCCGTTGCCCAGCTCGTTGCAGCTCCTGTTTGGGGCTGGCTCTCCGACAAATACGGAAGGCGCCCCGCGATTCTGGTCGGTTTGCTGCTCTCAGCCGTCGCGTACGTCATCTTCGCGTTTGCGGCGTCGCTCTGGGTGCTGTTCCTCTCCCGCATCGTGCAAGGTCTTGGCGGCGGAACCATCGGCGTTGTTCAGGCTTACGTATCCGACGTCAGCGATACCAAAGACCGCGCAAAGGCGCTCGGCTGGCTGTCTGCGGTCACCAGCCTCGGCGCGGTGATCGGTCCCGCGATGGGGTCGGCACTGGTGCGTTTTGGCGGACGTCACGCGCCCGGTCTCGGCTCCGCGGCACTGTGCATTCTCGTCAGTGGATTCGCGTGGAAGTTCCTGACCGAATCCCGCGGAACGCATACGATGGAAATGGCAGTGGCAGGGCAGCACAAGAGAGGCGGAAGTGCGATCACTCGAGTGTTGATGAACCCTCATGATCCTGCAGCGCGGCTGATCTGGATTTACACCATCGCGATTGGTGCATTCTACGGCACGACTGCGATTTTGCCGCTCGTTCTAGCCGATCGGGTGGGAGCCACCGAGCAGAATGTGGGCTACTTCATCATGTACCTCGGGGGGATTGGAGTTATTGTGCGAACCGGGATACTCGGCCGCATGCTAGAGTGGCTCGGTGAAGCCAAACTGTGCCGGCTCGGGCTCGTGCTGCTTGCGAGCGGACTCGCGCTGGTCGCCGCAATCCATTCCTACCCGGTTCTGTTTCTCTCCCTTACGCTGATGCCGCTCGGAACCGCGTTCATTTTTCCGGCTGTGACTGCTATGCTCTCGCGCGTCGTATCGAACTCGGAGCGTGGACTCTACATGGGAGTGCAGCACACGTTCGGTGGGCTCTCGCGAGTGTCGTTTCCGCTGGCGACGGG
>JBDSVO010000155.1:0-7179 GCA_039927215.1 Gemmatimonadaceae bacterium | reverse complement strand
ATTGATCGTCGCGTAAATCCCGACTATCGCGATGATGAGAATCGTCCTCAGCGCGCCGGCATTTGCCCCGGGAACAAACAGGGCGAGATAAGTCAGAAAGAGGTTGCATACGCTGGCGAAACCCGTGAGCCTCGCTATCCAGTTGAGCCATCCCACCTCGAATCCAATGAGCGGGCCGAGGGTTTTCCGCGCATAGAGGTACGGGCCGCCCGTTTCCGTGAATCGCGTGGCCATCTCGGCGAAGAGGAGCGCGACGATTCCGATTACCATTGCGCAGGCGATGAAAGCGAGAAGGCTGTAGGTGCCCGCGAGAGCGTAAAGTGCGGCTGGAAGACCGAAGATTCCCGCGCCTATAACGTTGTTGATGATAAGCCCAACGAGGTCCCAGCGACCGATTCCTCTTACGAGCCCGATCTGGGGCGGTGCCGGCGCATTCATTCCGCGATAATATTCGCGACCACTCAGGCACGCAAACCACAACCGGCTTCAACCTTCCCCTTATGTGCCTCTCATTTCGCGCAGTCCTCTCGCGTTCGCTGCTCGCACTGACGGTAGCCATGCCTGCTTCGGCGCAAACAGCTGCTGAGCGCCTCGAGACACTTTTCGAGCAGCGGTGGGAAAACACACCCCGCGAAGCCGCCGTCTTCGCCACCAGCCTCGGCAATACTGGATACAACGACCGGCTGTCGGACGAACGCCTGGCAGCTGAAGCGCGGCGGCTCGACTCCACTCGCATTTTTCTTGCACGGCTGCGCCCCATTCCACACGACTCACTCTCCCGTTCGGACCAGATCAACCGCGACATTCGACGTGCGCAAGTTCCACGACGTCGTTCTCGGCAGCGGCTCTGTTCCTCTCGTCGTTCTGGAGGCCAACGTTAGGCAGTGGATCGCGGAGCAAAAGGCGAAGATTTGACGAAATGGCGCATCGGGTTCGCAGCCGCCATTGCGACCATTTGCACTGCATTCATCGCGGATGGCGCGTTACCGGCACAGGCGGATCCGCACGTCTCGCCTGGAATATCAGTCCTTCTCGAGGATTCGCTCCATCTGATACGCGGGAAGCGCGTCGGCCTAATCACGAACCACACTGGTCGCGATGAGCAGGGTCGGAGCAGCATCGATCTGATCCATCGTGCGCCCGGGGCGCGCCTCACTGCCCTTTTCGGCCCCGAACATGGAATTCGCGGCGCGGCCGAGGGAGGCGAGCGGATAGTCTCAACGGTTGATCGGGCGACTGGCGTGCCGATCTACTCTCTCTACGGCGAGTCGCTCGCACCGACCGCGAAGATGCTGGAAGACGTCGACGTTCTCATCTACGACATTCAGGACGTCGGCGCCCGGATGTACACCTATATCTGGACCATGACGCTCGCGGCAGAAGCGGCGAGAAAGTCGGGAAAGAAATTCATTGTTCTCGATCGGCCGAATCCTATCCGTGCAGACCTCGTCGAAGGTGGATTCATCGAGCCGCGTTACCGCTCATTCACCGGCTTGCACAATGTGCCGCTACGTTATGGTCTCACGCCCGGTGAGGTCGCTCTCTACCTCGTGGGAACGAAGCAGATCAGTGCGAACGTCACGGTTGTGCCGATGAAAGGATATCGTCGCTCGATGTGGTGGGACGACACTCGCCTGAGCTGGGTGAATCCATCGCCCAACATCCGGCGCGTCGATGCTGCATTGCTCTACCCCGGCATCTCGTTCTTCGAGGCGACGAACGTGAGCGAAGGCCGCGGCACTGAATCGCCGTTTCACTTCGTAGGTGCAGCGTGGCTCACAGATGCGCCCGCCATCGCGCGCGCGATGAACCTCAAGAACCTTCCGGGAGTGAGATTCGAATCGACTCGGCAGCAAATCGCCCCCGGCGAAAAATACGGCGGGAGGACGATCCCAATGGTGCGCATCGTCATCACTCGCCGCAACGACGTCCGATCGGCCGAAATCGGTGCTCATCTGCTGCGAGAGATCTACATCCGCCATCCGCGAGACTTTCGCTGGCACGAAGTGGGGATCGAGCGACTTTCGGGCTCACGCGCTCTCCGAAATGCCGTCGAGCGCGGCGGACTAACCGCAGTGCTCTCACAATGGCGTCGGGAGTCGGCGCAGTTCCGCGCTCGAACCACGCCGTACTTTCTCTACCGGCAGTAAGCCTCAGTTGCATTCAGGCAGTCGCGGCTGCCTCGGTCTTCGGCGCGATGTTCTTGTTCTGCCGGAACAGATTTGCAGAATCCCATTTCCCTTTCACCTCGGCGAGTCTCTCCAGGTTGTCGCCGTACGCCGCCTGAATTCTGTCACCACCTTCCTCTTCCGTAAGGAAGTTGATGTACGTTCCGCCAGTCGAGAACCGGCGCAGGTCGCGCCAGATGCTCCGCGCCCACTCGACGTTCTTGTCGTCGTCTTCCGGCTTTTCCCATGACGCCGTGAGATTGAGAAGCACGGCCGCGTCGCGGTTCCCGACTGCGGAATATTCGTTGGGCAGGTCCGCCAGCGCGCCACCAATCGGAAAGAGAATAATCCCGGCATGCGGTGAAGGCATGTCTCTGCCGCAGTCTATGAACTGAGCGAGCATCTCCGGGTCGTAACCTGGGAGGTACTCCGACTTCCAGTAGTATCGTCGGCCCTTCGGCTGTGTCGCGTCGATCAGGCTCTGCTGTGTGATGTACGGTCTTTTGATCAGCACGTCGCCCACCGGAGAGCCAAACGCCTTTATCGGCGCCGCGGCCTTCTCGCCGTCCTCGAGCGAGCCGGTGTGGCAAAAGAATATCACGACGATCGGCTTGCCATGGATCTCTTTCGGCAGCCACGGTGCAGGCGGGGCCGGGCGAATCGCGCCGACGCACACGAGCTCGGGCGGCGCACTCTCCATCGTGTTGCGCACGAGCTCGAGAACCGCCGGCGCGTCCTCGGCACGCCACGCTATCGCTCCTCCGATAATCTCCGGTCCCACCGGATATAGCTTGTACTCGAAGCTCGTGACCACCCCGAAGTTTCCTCCTCCCCCGCGCAGTGCCCAGAGGAGATCCTGATTCTCAGTCTCGCTGGCGGTCACGACCTTGCCTTCGGCAGTCACGACCTCCATCGACACGACGCTGTCGCACGTCCACCCGTACTTCCGCGTGAGATAGCCCATGCCACCGCCGAGTGTGAGCCCGGCGATCCCCGTGTTCGAGACAAAGCCCATCAGCGCCGCGAGCCCGTAGACCTGTGTCTCGCGATCGACGTCCCCGAGCAGACACCCAGCCTGCGCTCGGGCGGTTTTGGCATTGCGGTCGACTAAAACTCCCCGGTTGAGCGACATGTCGAGCATCAGCCCGTCTTCACATACGGCGAGTCCCGAGATGTTGTGCCCGCCACCTTTCACAGACAACGGAATCCCGTGCTCGCGCGCGAAGTTGACGCCGGTCGCGACATCGGCCACGCCAAGGCAGCGGATGATCGCGGCAGGATGTCTGTCGATCATCGCGTTCCAGACGGTGCGCGAATCCTCGTAGCCAGGGTCGCCCTGCAGGAGGAGCTGGCCGCGCAAACGCGTTTTCAGTGAATCGAGATCGTCTTTCTCCATCGGTGACATGGATACCTCACGCGGGTCGTTTTCGGGAAGATCACCGAATCGCGCCGCTCAAGGCAAGTGACGGCCTGACGCTCCGCTATTCCATCCTGTCGTCGTGATGTAACCGTTTCCCCATGCTGATCACGGCGTCTTTTGCGAAGCCGATACTGTCGTAGAACTCGATCGCATCCTTGTTCTCCGCGCGAATCTGCAGGCTCACCTTCGGGCACCCGAGTGCCGTGAGCCGACGCTCGACTTCATTCATTAGAGTGCGACCGTACCCACGTCGGCGACGAGCAGGCTCGACCGCGAGGTAATTGATCCAGCCCCGGTGGCCGTCGTAGCCGCCCATCACCGTCGCCACGATTGTCCCCTCAAGCGTCCCGACGAGAAAGAGATCGCGCTGTACATGCAGCTTCCGCCCGATGTCCTGGTGCGGATCGTTCCACGAACGCAGTAGACCGCACCGGCCCCACAGCGCCACCACCTCCTTCTCGTCTTCCTCTGCGAATGTCCGGATCTCGAGCGTCGCCGCATCAGCCTCTGCCTCGCTACGTGACTCAGCGACGCGGTTCGCCAGAGCTCTCCCTGCCGCAGCCGACATCTTTAGCATCAGGTCCAATGAATTCCTGATCGCTTCCCCGCGGGCTGAATTGTCGAAAATGCACCACGCCGGAACGCCCCTGTCACGATATGCACGAAGCCGAATCGCGAGCTCATCCAGGTACTCGCCGGCGTAGGCCGCGTAGTAGACCTGCGGCGATCCGTGCAGACGGAAATAGACCTTGTCGGGCGCCCCCGCAGGTTCAGCCGCCGACGGAACCACGGCTGGATCAGCTGCAACCCGGCCGACGCCGAACTTCTGCAGCAGGCGCTCCGCATCGCCGCTGAACCAGGTCTTGTGCCGAGGCTCGAGAAAAACATCGCCGGTGTGCCTACTCGTGAACGCCGAGAAGAACCTCTCCGCAACTCCCGGATCGAGCTCCAGGCTCGGCGGCAGCTGAACAAGCAGAGCGCCGAGCTTCTGCCCAAGACCCGATACTTCAGCAAGGAACGTGTCCAGAAGACCCTCCGCCTCCGCGAGGCGTTGGGCATGTGTAATCGTCTTTGGAATTTTCACCGCAAACCGAAACGGTTCCGGGACACTGTCGGCCCACTTCGCGTAGGTCGCGGGGCGGTGCGGCCGATAGAAGGAGGAATTGATCTCCACCGCAGGAAATACCGCCGCGTATCGCTGAAGGTGTGTGCCCTCGGACGGAAACTCCGCCCGCGCTCCAGGGCCGAGAGTCCAGCCGGCACAACCAATCAGAACATTGGGCATTGTATCGGAAAAGCTACAACGGCTGTCATCGGGATGTGACGAGAGCGCATTGCCGTTCCGCGAAGAAAAAAGCCAGTTCGTTTAATGACAACACGTTAGCGCGTTCCAGTCGCGGCGGTCCTTCTTATGCCGACTGGCGGCTCAAATCGTCGGAGTTGTCATAATGCCACGTTGTCTGGTACGCATCGCAGCACTCGCTTTTCTTCCTTTCTCTCCTCCTGCCCTTTCCGCGCAGATTTCAATTTCCGGAATCGAGATCTCCGGAAGCGACATCTCCACAATACGCCGAGCCGCAAAGATTTTGAGAACCGCTCGCGACGTCGCGGACGCGGGAACCATCGTTGCAAACAGTGGTTCAACCCGAAAGCGCGCGAGCCGGGCGGTTGCTACGGGGCGGAAATACGTCGGAGTGCCGTACGTCTGGGGCGGGAGCACTCCGTCCGGGTTCGACTGCTCGGGCTTTGTGCAGTACGTCTACCGCAAGAATGGCGTGCCGCTTCCCCGCACTTCACGCCAAATGGCACACACCGGCAAGAAGGTGTCGGCGTCAGTGGCGAATCTTCGTGAAGGTGACCTGATGCTCTTCCGTGGGCGGAACGGCGTGATCAATCACGTTGCGCTATACGCCGGCCGGAATCGAATCCTTCACTCCTCATCCAGCGCGGGGGGAGTGGGTTTTGACGATCTGTCATCGAAACGGGGCCAGTACTTCCGAACTCACCTCGTCGCCGCGAGGCGCGTCAGCGGCGACGGCCGATCATTGCTCCGCGCGCTCGAACAGATCTACCGGGATTTTCCGTTCGACGAATTCGATCCGCCAGATCAGGCGCCAGCCAGGAGATAGGTCTACGGCCACAGCCAGCAGAAAATCGCCGCAGTGACGAGAGCGTAAATGAGACCGTCGAACGTCGTTTTGAGCGTTGTCGACCACGACCTGCTGTACCAGATAGACATCTGCCACAGCGCCAGCGTGTAGCCGCCGAAAGCGCTCAGGGCGACATAATGAAAGACCGCTCCGTCTGCCGCACCCGGAGGAAGCGCGCTGCCGGCGATTCCAGCGGCGAACAGGCTGACGAGAATCAGATACAAAAACCACTGAACGAGATTTTTCGTCATCGAGATACCGCCGCCCGGGAGCACGGTCATGATCACCCTCGGGCCGGCCTTTACTTTTTCTGCGAACTCTGGTGAGCGCAGGTCTGCTCTCGACTCGGGACGAGGAACCATGTAGTCGCCCGGCGGAATTGCCATCGGTCCAACCGCGCTCCGAAACGCGTCTTCATTCGGTACTCTGGGATAGTCGCTCTTGTGCCAGGGCGACATCATGTGAACCACCGAGCTCACCAGGAACACGGCGACAGCAGACAGCATGATCGGGAGCCACAGCGTGATGACGTTTGTCATGGTGGTACTCCAGTTTATTGTTTGCTGCCGTGGGGCTTCCTCTGATTCCCGTTACACCTCGGCCGGGCTGTCGGTTACGACGGCGTCGCGGCGCGGCTTTTTGCGAACTCCCTGACTGTGGTTTCGATCGGCAGGCCTTCATTGGGCGGCGGCTCAGTATCGAGCCGAGCGACACCGAGCATCAGACCCGCGAACGTCTTCTCGAATGGATTCTGAGCGGACTTCCACTGCGCTTCGAGCGCCTCCTCGGGAACTTCAGTGACATCGACTGGCTTGCCGAGCGCTTCCTCGAAAGCGCGGACGACATCGCGCTGCGTGATGCCCTCTGGGCCACCGAACCTGAGCGTCTCGTTGCGGGCCGCGGGATTCGTCGCTGCATACTCAGCGACTCTGGCAACGTCGTGCTGCAGGATATAGGGGACTTTTCGATCACCCGGACCGTAGATCTTTACCGGCCCTGACGCCGGGTCGCCGAACAGCATCGGACCAAGCCACACTTCCATGAAGGGAGTCGGCTGGAGAATCGTATACGCGATTCCACTCGAGCGAAGATGTTCCTCCACACTGCGCTTCGCCGCAGTCAGGGGTGTCTCGGGGAAACCGGTCTGGTCGAACGACACGAAAATGAAGTGCTCCACTCCGGCCGCCTTTGCGGCGTCGATCAGCGAGATATTTCCCGCCGCGTCGGTGGCCTCGAAGGAATCGCCTTCCTGGGCCGTGCGGATGATGGACACAGTCGAGATTACCGTGCGCATTCCACGCACGGCCTCATCGAGCGAGGCACGGTCGCGGAGATTGCCCACGGTGGTTTCTGCGCCCATGTCGCGCAGGCTGGCGACATTTTCAGGCGCCGAGGTCGACCGGACCAGACCGCGAACGGGCTCACCGCGCTCGCGAAGCAG
>JBDSVO010000154.1:0-3722 GCA_039927215.1 Gemmatimonadaceae bacterium | reverse complement strand
ACTGCTTTCGGTGAGATAAGAGCGAACAAGATCCGCTCTTTTTTCACGCTTCTCGGGATCATCGTCTCGGTGACATTTCTCGTCGCCGTCGTCGCGATCATTCAGGGCATGAATGCCTACGTCAGCGAGAACCTGGCGGGCGCGCTCATCGGGCAGAATACGTTTCAGGTTCGCCGCTCGCCGATTCAGCTCGGACTCTTCGACGACGAGGAGTTCCGTAGAATCCAGAAGAGGCCGAGAATAACAGAGGCGGACGCAGAGGCCGTCACCGCGGCAATTCCGGACGCCATTGCCATCGGCATTCAATCAGGGTGGCCGACGCCCATCGCCGACATCCAGTACGGCACCAAGACGCTCGGCGACGTCGCGATTTTTGGCGTCACAGCGCCGTATCAGGTGATACAGGATTATTCGTTCGCCTCCGGCCGACCATTGTCGGAAGTCGATGATCGTGAGCGCCGCCAGGTGGCGGTCGTCGGCGCCGATGTCGCGGATCGTCTCTTCGAGAATGTGGATCCTGTTGGCCGCGACATCCGCATCATGGGCTCACGGTTCACGATCGTCGGGGTAATCGCGAAGAAAGGTCGCGTGCTCGGGCAGTCCTTCGACGGCTTCGTCCTGCTGCCTCTCAGCTCATTCGAGGCAATCTATGGCCGGCGTAAGACAACTACGATTTCCGTAAAGATGGCAACCGCTTTGGAAGTTGCGCCGGCAATGCAGCTTGCCCAAGGCGCAATGCGTGGGGCGCATCGACTCCGGCCGGGTGAAGAAAGCGATTACTCCATCGAGACCGCGGATGCCCTCGTCGCATTCTGGAAGAATCTCACTCGCGTGCTCTTCGCCGTGATTCCGGCAATCGTCGCGATCGGCATCGTCGTCGGCGGGATCGTCATCATGAACATCATGCTGATGTCCGTCAGCGAGCGCACCCGGGAAATTGGAATTCGCAAAGCGCTGGGCGCCACGGCGCGAGACATTCGCCGGCAATTCCTGGCGGAGTCAATCGCACTGGCGTTCATCGGAGGCCTGAGCGGCGTGATAGTTGGCTGGGGCATGGCCGCGCTGGTAGCGACGGCCTCGCCGCTTCCCGCGCGAATCACCGCTTGGTCGGTGGGGACTGCGCTCGCGCTCGGCGCGGGCGTCGGCGTGTTGTTCGGCGTGCTTCCGGCAACACGCGCGGCGAAGCTCGATCCAATCGCCGCATTGAGGGCGGAGTAGATGGTCGGCGATCTTGTGCGCAACAATGTCGCCGTCGCGATCGATACGCTTCGCGCCAACAAGCTGCGCTCGAGTCTGACGATCCTCGGAGTGGTGATCGGCGTCTCGACCGTGATGATGATGGCGGCGATCGTACAGGGAATAAAAGATCAGATCGTCCGCACGATCGAGATCGCGGGGCCGACAACGTTTTACGTCATCAAGGTGTTCTCCAACACCCCGGTTAATCCCGACCAACTCCCGAAATGGATAAGAATTCGGCCCGATCTCTCGGAGCCTGAGGCGGAGCGCATCGCACGGCTTCCTGAAGTTCAGTATGCTGGAATGTGGGCACAGACTCAGGCTCGACTCGAGTATAAAGGCGTTCGAACTCAAAACCTGATCGTCAATGGCGCCGACGACCGGTTTCAGGAGATTCAAGGCGGCGAGCTCGCGAGCGGGCGGTGGTTTACCCGCGCGGAGATGGCGAGTGGCTCGGCTGTGATCGTGCTTGAAGAGAACGCGGCGCGCCGGATTTTTGGACGTGAGAGTCCGCTCGACAAACAGATAAACGTAGGCGGAAGACCGGCACGGGTCATCGGTATTTATCTGAAGCCCGGCAACATTTTCGAGCCGCCCGGTCAGTCAATCGGAGCAGTTGTCCCGTACAAGATGCTCGACCACCAGTTCAGGATCGACAAGACCAACGCGTTATTCATTCCGGTCAAACCGAAGAAGGGCGTCACCACCGCGGAGGCCCAGGAAGCTGTAACGATCGCGATGCGTGAAATGCGCCAGCTGAGGCCGGCTGACAGGAACAATTTCGACATGATCACGCAGGACCAGATCCTCGACGTCTTCAACAAGATCACTGGTGTGTTCTTTCTCGTGATGATTGTGCTTTCCAGCGTAGGCCTGATGGTAGGCGGCATTGGTGTGATGGCGATCATGATGGTCTCGGTGACCAACCGCACGCGCGAGATTGGAGTTCGCAAGGCACTCGGCGCGACGCATCGGGCAATTCTTCTCCAGTTCCTGGTGGAATCGGCGACGCTCACCGGAATCGGGGGAGTGCTAGGAATTGTGGTTGGTCTCACGTTGGGCCGGCTCGTCACCATGCTGATGAACATCGACGCCGGTGTTCCGATTCTGTTGACGGCCATCGCAGTGACTGTATCGGTGGGAATCGGTGTGGTTTTCGGAATACTTCCCGCTCGCCGAGCCGCGCGCCTCGATCCGATCGAGGCACTGCGGTACGAATGATTCGGCTCACTGACGAGCCGGCTGCGCGTATATTCTGCGAATGACAACCGTTGATGTTCTCGCGATCGCTGCGCACCGCGACGATGTCGAGCTGAGCTGCGGCGGGACTCTCGCGCGGGCTGCGCACCTTGGGCGTACGACTGCCGTAATCGACCTCACTGCGGGAGAGCTCGGCACGCGCGGCTCGGCAGAGCTTCGGGCGGAGGAAGCATCCCGCGCTGCAGGCGTGCTCGGGCTTTCTGCGCGCGAGAATCTTGGCCTTCCCGATGCAGGCGTGACGAACACGCCCGAGACGCGGACGATGCTGGCGGTCGCGATTCGACGCTTCGCGCCGTCGATAGTAATTGCGCCGGCGCTCACGGGGCGCCATCCCGATCACAGCGTCACCGCCCAGCTCGTGCGTGACGCCTGCTTCATCGCCGGACTCAACAAGATTGCACCGGAGACGCCTGTGCACCGGCCTCTCAAGGTCGTGCACTGCCTCGCTTACCGTGAGGACAACGTCAAGCCCACCTTCGTAGTGGACATCTCCGACACGTTCGAGCAGAAGCTGGAGGCAGTGCGGTGCTACTCTTCCCAGTTCGACGAGGCAACCCAGGGCGGCGAAGTGTACCCGAATGGCGAGCCCCTGTACGAGATCGTTCGCCATCAGGCGGCGCACTATGGCTCGCTGATCCGATGCAGGTACGGCGAGCCATTCTACACAGCCGAGACGATGCGCGTTGATGACATCGCGGCGCTCGAGGTTTCGACTTTTTGACGCACATATCCGGGTCACCCGACACCAACGCGCAACAGCGTGCCCCGGCAGCGAGCGACGAAGAAGAGCTCACTTACGGCAAGTACCTTTCCCTCGACGAGCTTCTGACCCTGCAGCGGCTTCGCTCCGATCCGGAGCATCCCGACGAGCTGCTGTTCATCATTGTCCATCAGGCGAGTGAGCTTTGGTTCAAGCTCATTCTGCACGAGCTGCGCGGTCTTGTCGGGCAGCTGCAGCAAAGCGACACACTTGGGGCGGTGGCGGCTGTCAAGCGCCTCAACGCTCTCGTTCGGATCGTCACGGCTCAGCTGAGCGCACTTGAAACTCTCCCGCCGCAGCGATTCGCCCAATTCCGCGGCTATCTCGGCACGTCGAGCGGATCGCAATCACAGCAATTTCGTGCGATCGAAGCGATGTCAGGACTGCGCGATCCACACTTCATTCAAGTGCTCACGGAACACGGTGAGATTCCTCCACTCATTCAGGAGGCGCTGAGCGGACC
>JBDSVO010000153.1:0-12745 GCA_039927215.1 Gemmatimonadaceae bacterium | reverse complement strand
ATCTTGTCGTACCGATAAGCCGGCCCGAAAAAACGCTCGGCGTAGTGGACGATTGTGTTGTAATGAAAGGTGTCGCCGTAGTAGAGAATTACTCCGTCCTCCGCAACGAGCCGTGCGAAAATGGAGTCCGCCCCGAAAGGATCAGTGTCCGGCCCCCATGCTATCGATGGCTCGGGTCCGGTTCCCGCCACCGAAAAAATGGGGGTAGCGGTACGCCAGGCAGACCGCGACAAGCGAAAGCGCTCAGGGAGCGGGCCCAGCTGAGCAGGAGTCTCGCGGACGTCGAAGACTGCCGTCTGAGGAAAATCGTAGCTGAACGCCGGCATCCACAATGGCCTGCCCGCGGCGGCTTCGGCGAGTAGCTCGAGATGGGCGTCGAGATAACTCTCCCGGTCACGCGCGCGAGAGACCAGCTGCGCGACGCGAAAAGGATCGGAGTGTACGAAGACCGGCCCCGTGCCGATTGATCGGATGAAATCCGCTATCCGCCCCGCGTGCGATGGACTCACTTCTGCTTGAACCGGTGACTGACGGGCACCTCACCGATTATCACGCGGTGGGGACACAGCTGCTTCTGAAAATGCGACCTGAAGTGCGCCATGATTGCCCGCTTGTCGAGCGAGGCGCCTGGACGCGGCTCGCAGATCAGCTCTATATGTTGTCCGGTGATGGGATTCGGGACTCCATACGCTTTGGCCCGGAGCACGTCGGAGATGAGCAGGGCCACTCGCTCCACCTCACCAGGAAGAATCTTCAGCCCGCCGACGTTGAGAATCTCCTTTGCCCGCCCGGCGATCCGCATGTAATCGCCGGCCTGCTCTACAATGTCGCCGGTGTCGTACCAGCCGTCGACGAATGGTGAGGGTGCATTCAGGTATCCGAGCATCCGGTTCTCGGAGCGAATGTGGAGCACGCCGCCGACCACCCGCGTTTCGATTCCCTCGCCTCCTATCTGCATCCACAGACTGTCCCGCGCTTTTGACCGCACTTTCAATACGCCAAGCTCCGAGAGGCCGTACGTCTGACGGAAATCGACCGTCGGCAACATGGAGCAGAGCCGGCGCAGCGTTCCCTCGTCCATAGACTCTGTGCCGTAGCTGATCAGTCTCAGGTCCGGAAACGACATCGATTCAAAAATTCCTGCCATCAGCATCATTCGGAGGAACGTCGGCGTCGTCGGGAGCAGCTCAACACGCTGCGCCACAAGATCCGCCGCGAGCGCTTCGGGAGTCCGCTCCGATGGAACGACCACCACCCCGCGATTGAACAAGGTGTGAAGCATCGTGTTGATGCCGCCGGCATGATCGAACAACAGAAAGTTGAGCGCCCTGAGCGGCGGCCGGGGGGCCGCGTAACGGGCCAGAAAATTGTTGAAGTCGTGGAGGATCGCTTTGGGACGCCCGGTCGTGCCGGAAGAGAAGAAAACAATTCCGGGATGACCTCTTGTTCGCAGGTCTTCTATCAGTGGATGGGCGTCAGGGGTGCCGTTTCTGCGGAATAGCTCCCCGTACTTCAGGACCCACTCCGCACGCCCTGCCTCGAAGAAATAGTCGTGATCGGCCACTGTCCCTTCAGTGAGGGGCATCACTATCGCCCCCGCCTCCAGAAGGGTGAGCAGTGCGGCGATCGTCGGTCCGTCGAAATCCCCTATCAGGGCAACGACGTCGCCGCTCCGGACTTTGGACAAATCACCCTTCGCCGCCAATCCCGCGGAATTCACCTCGGCGAATGTGAGCGATCCGGTTGGAGAGATCAGGAAGGGCTGGCTGTTTCCGGCGTTACGCCTGCCCAGCTCCTCGAGTATCCGCACTCAGGCGCCGCCGACGTGAATGGTTTCGCCGCTGATCATCGAGCTTTCGGCAGATAGCAGCAGAGAAACAATATTCCAGACATCCACGGGCTCGCCCTGCCGGGGGATGATCTGCTGCCTGACCACGGCGTCAATATTGTCCCGTGGGACTTTTTCGAGCAGGGCCGTATCTATCGGGCCGGGCGCAATCGTATTCACGGTGACTCCATGCGGCGCCATCTCCCGCGCGAACGTGCGCGAGAATCCTTCGACACCAGCCTTCGACGCGATGTAAATGGCTTCGCCTTTAATCGCGAGCGGAACTCCGAGCGTCGAAAAATTGATTATGCGTCCGCTTCCTCGCCTGATGAGTGCGGGCGCTACCTGCTGACAGCAGAAAATCGTTCCCAACAGGTTGGTCTCGATGATTCGGCGAACGGTCTCCGGAGGAGTCGTAATGACGAGATTCATAGAAGCAATTCCGGCAGCGTTGATCAACGCATAAACGGCAGGGTCTCCGCGGAGATCTTCCAACGCTCGACGGACGGACTGCTGGTCTGCAACGTCGGCCTGTCGCATTTCAAACGGAGCCACCGAGCCGGGCTTCCTTCCGACGCCGATCACGTTGTATCCGCTTTCGTGGAGCTTTTCCGCGCAGAAGCGCCCCAGCCCGCGGGACGCGCCGGTGACGATGACTGTGTCCACTACGGGACCTCGCGCCCAGAGATGGCGACCAGCGACTCTCCCATCGTAAAGTCACGTCCGTCTATGAGTCGGTCGCAGATAAAGTCGAGAAACGGGTCGTTGCCGGGAAGCAGCAGCTCCCGTCGCTGATGCTGCAGCGACCACCATTTCGAGTTCGGATCGCGCACCATCTCGAGGGGTACCTGCCGCCTGATGAAGTGCGCGTACGCGTAGCGCCTGACGAGCGAACGCTGATCGTCAGTAAGTGGACCGAGGGTGGGAGTACAGCGCAGCAGCTGGCGATAGCTGTCTGGGGTGAGACCATCTCTCGTGAAGCCTTTCCCGCCGTAATGGGCTTCTCCACCGAGAATCACAGGCTTGCCTCGGAGTGCGAGCTCGAGGCCCGAAGTACCGTACACGGTTACACCTCCGTCGATGAGCTCGAACAGGTTCGCCGGGCTAATGTCCTCCTGCGCAGGAATTACGCGAACGTGATCGGGAAGGTCGGGGAAATTCCTCTCGATCAGCCGCTCGACCCCGTTTTCCGGATTGCTGGAGGCTTCAGCCGGGTGGATCTTGATCAGCCACTGCACTTCGGGTGTCGTAATCGCGGTTCGGACTGTGTCAAGAATCCAGTCATCGAAGTGGGGATAGGCCATTGGCGAGTAGTCGGCCACACTGTCCCAGTTCACATGGGCGAGAACCGCCCACACTGGCTTATTGTCAGGAGCGTAGCGTGCCCGGAGCTCGCTGACGTTATCCCGGTAGTCCTTGGGCTGCTTCATGTCGAAGCTGATCCGCCGCTCGTACCTGTCCTCGAAGAACTTGTCCAGCCGCGCCTCCTGTCGCGAAGTCAGCTCTCTACTCTCGACTTCGTTCCAGACTTCGGGAGTGAGCTTGTTGAAGTCCATGCGTTTCGCGTCCGCAACGTGCCGCAGGTAAAAGTGGGACGAGAGGTATGAGGACTTCCACGCCGTAACGGGTACGCCGCGATCGAGCGCGGTGTGCAGGGCCGGCCCCCAGTCGGTGTAGACACCGTGCGACATGAACACACGCCACGGCTTGAATTTTTCAATCGCCCGGCCCGCAGCACACGCGGTGACGAGCGCACCGTAAGCGTACTCGCGTGTTACGGCCTCGTGTCCCTCGAGCGATGCACCCTGGAGAAAGCGGATCACGGCCGAGCGCACGTATTTCCCGACGCTCATTCCTTCCCACTTCAAGTCATCCAGCGTGTCCCAGGTGACATCGGCTGTGCGCTTCCACAGCGCGAGACGTTCGTCTTCGGTGATGAAATCGCCGTTGTACGAGTACGGGATCCCCATGGTCTCCAGAACCGAGCTGGTTTTCGTAATGCAGCCGGGGCACACGTCCTTCCACTTGTCGAGCGGCAGATTGTCCTGCACGAGACGCGCGGCGCAGGCACGATAGGGAGCGTTGCAAATGATGGCGTGGACGTTGTAACCGCGAAGCTTCATGGCAGCCGCTATCGAGCTTTCGACGTGAAGCAGCAGCGGCATGCCGCCTGGAACCCAGAAAAGAAGCGTCCCCGCCGCGGGGTCGATCGGCCGTCCACGTCCATAGAGCCTCGCCATCTTTCGGCGTCGATGCTCTTCTGTGTGGCTGAACACGGCCTGGATTGCAGGAGGCGCCTTCTGAATCGCAACGTGAGCTGCGATCCTCGCGTAGCGGTTGAGTTGTCTTAAAGGCGTGGGCCGTTTTTCCATTTATGAGCAGGGCAGACACGCCCCAAAATGCAATTGATGTGACGGCGCGATGACCGCCCCAGAGGCGTGCAGCACCGTCATAGAGTACGACTGTAACCCTTCGCCTCAATATAGCGCCGGCCGCCTGCGCCCAAGTAACGTGTGGCAGGACGGCCGGATCAGCCTTCGGCTATTTCCTTTTGCTGGACTCTGGAGTTGATCCACATCAGCGAGGGATCGTTCTCGATGATCGCGAGTACGTCCTGCCAGCTGAAGTCCGAGCTGCCATCGAGACGGTCATAAATCTCCCGCACCAAATCGAGATCCTCAGCTGTGTCTACGGTCCACCGCCAGTCCGCGCGGTCTACATCGCTCGTTACACTGATGAGCGAGAACATCTCCGGATGCCGGTAGATGTACGGGGTTACATGGGCGCGCTCGTACCGCCTCCGTGCCTCACGCGCCGCGCGCCCGAGCGCGTAGATCGAGAAAACTTCGGTATCGAGTCCCCGCGGGAACGACTGCGGGATCTTGTTGCTGGCGTAGTCTACACCGCCGTTCGCTTCGAGAAAGATCGAGATTATCGTGTCACTCACGCCCGGATCGAGGAGCGGGCAGTCGGCGGTGAGCCGCACGCAAACCGAGGCATCCGACGATCGTGCCGCTCCGGCGAACCTGTCGAGCACGTCCTCTTCATTCCCCCTGAACCACTCGACGTCGATGCGGCGGCATTCATTCACGATCGAATCGTCCGCACTCCGATCCGACGTTGCAACAAGCACGTCGTCCACCATTGTGAACTTTCGCACGCGGTTGACCACTCGAGAGAGAACCGTGGAGCCCACGAGGTCACGCAGCACCTTGCCCGGCAGCCGCGTTGACCCAATGCGCGCCTGAATGATGGCGACAGTCTTCAATGCGACCGTTTCGCCATGTAGCCTCCGAGGTCGGCGGCTGGTGCCCCGATTGAGTGGGTTGGCATCGTCGTCAGAATTGCGGGCGACTCACAATACAACCGCCTAAAACATAATAGCGAGCCGGAGACCCGGTAACTTCATTCCGCATCTCCCGTTAGACACATTCCCCATGTCCGCGAGTCGCCCAACGCGTATTTTATGATTCTGTGAGGAAAACAACGCAATTGCGGTCGATGCTCCAATCGTCGGAGCTCGAGTTCATAATCGAGGCGCATAACGGCCTCTCTGCACGCATCGCAGAAGAAGCCGGCTTCAAGGGCATCTGGGGAAGCGGGTTGAGCATTTCGGCCGCGCTCGGAGTTCGCGACAACAACGAGGCGTCGTGGACTCAGGTCCTCGAGGTGCTCGAATTCATGAGCGACATTACGAGCGTCCCGATCCTGCTCGATGGCGATACAGGGTACGGAAACTTCAACAACCTGCGCCGGCTGGTGAGCAAGCTGGAGCAACGCGACATCGCGGGTGTCTGCATCGAGGACAAGCTCTTCCCCAAGACAAATTCCTTCATCGGGGACGCGCAGCCGCTGGCTGACATGGACGAGTTCTGCGGCAAGATCAAGGCGGCGAAGGACACGCAGAAAGACGATGATTTCGTAGTCGTCGCGCGGCTCGAGGGCTTCATCGCAGGCAGAGGCCTGAACGAAGTTCTCACACGCGCTGAGGCGTATCACGCGGCCGGCGCTGACGCGTTGCTCGTGCACAGCAAGAAGTCGAATCCATCCGACATCGACGCGTTCATGGCAGAGTGGGGTCAACGCCTGCCAATTGTTATCGTTCCGACGAAGTATTACTCCACCCCTACCGAGCACTTCCGCGAGCTGGGGATCAGCCTTGCCATCTGGGCGAACCACAACGTCCGCGCGTCGATCAAGGCAATGCGCGCAACGAGCGCGCGAATTTTTGCCGACGGAAGTCTTATCAACGTCGAGGGATCCATCGCCACCGTTGCCGATATCTTCCACCTTCAGGGCGCGGGCGAGCTCGAGAGCGCGGAGGAGAAATACCTCCCAACCTCCGGGAAGCGGTATAACGCCGTCGTGCTCGCAGCGAGCCAGGGGGAAAGATTCGGGGACCTGACGCGCGATGTGCCGAAGACGCTGCTCAAAGCCAATGGCGTGCCCATTCTCATGACCCAGCTGAGCAGCTTCAACCGAATGGGAATCGCTGACGTTACGGTCGTTCGGGGGTTCGCAAAGGATACCGTCAGTTTTCCCGGAATCAGCACGGTCGACAACGACGAATACTCGACAACGAAAGAGCTTTACTCGCTCTACGTTGCCCGTGACTGGATCAGGGGCAACACCGTTATTTCGTACGGAGACATCCTCTTCAAGGACCACGTCCTTCACGAGCTGATCAACAGCGAGAGTGACATATCGATCGTCGTCGATGCGGATTGCGATTTCGACGACAGCTACACGGATCTGGTGCAGGCCGATCGGCCCTACAGTCGGACGGCATTCAATGCTCCGGTGACGTTGAAGCGAATGTCCTCCACGCTTCCCCGGGAAGCAGCTAGCGGTGAGTTCATCGGCCTGTGGAAGGTGACCCAGAGTGGCGCTGCCGCCGTAAGGGCCGCACTCGACTGCCTGGCAGCGCAGGGAAACTTCAAGCAGCTGCGAATGGCCGACCTGTTCACTCAGCTCGCGGAACAGACGACCGTGTCGGTGATCTACACGAGAGGCGCCTGGATGGATGTCGACAGCATCGTTGATCTCACCAGAGCGAGCGAGGTGCAGTGATCGACACGGGTCGTTTCGGAAGTCTGCTGAAGGACCTTGGCTTTACAGTCTACAGCGGCGTACCGTGCTCGCACCTCAAGGACCTCATCAACTTCGCGGTCAATGATTGCGAGCTCATTATGGCAGCCAATGAGGGTGACGCCGTTGCCATCTGTGCGGGCGCGCAGCTCGGCGGGAAAAAGAGCGTCTTTCTCTGTCAGAACTCCGGACTGACAAACGCAACCTCGCCCCTCACTTCGCTCATCTACACGTTTCGCATTCCGATATTGGGGATCGTCAGCCTGAGGGGCGAGCCGGGAGGAAAACCGGATGAGCCACAACACGAGCTGATGGGTCAGATAACCACGGATTTTCTCGACCTGATGCGAATCAAGTGGTCGTTCCTCGCCACTGAGCAGAATGAGGCAGAACAGCAGCTGGCGGAGGCCAATCGGCTGATCCAGGCCGGAGAGCCATACTTTTTCGTGGTGAGGGCCGGGACGTTCTCTGCGCAGCCCCTGAAGGCGCAACGCGAATCGCGTCAGCGCTCGAGCCCGAAAGGTGATTTCACTTATCGGTCGCGCCCCGCCTCGCTGCCGACGAGATTTTCCGCTCTCTCGTCGATTGCGTCGCTCGCATCGGATCGAACGGTGTTTCTCGCGACTACCGGATTTACCGGACGGGAGCTCTACGAGGTCGGCGACATTCCGAACAACTTCTATATGGTGGGCTCCATGGGCTGTGTAAGTTCGCTGGGCCTCGGTCTGGGACTCGCGCGGCCTGACTTGCGGCTTGTGGTCATTGACGGTGACGGCTCGATCCTGATGCGCATGGGCGCGGCCGCTGTCGTGGCGGCGTATGCCCCGCCCAACCTCGTGCACGTCCTGCTCGACAACAATGCGCACGACTCGACCGGCGGGCAGAAGACAGTTTCCGACAACGTGGACTTCATTCGCTTTGCAGAGTCGGTTGGGTACGGCAACGGTTTTTATGCGCACGACGCCGACGAGCTTACCAGTCTGATCCAGCGGGGATTCGATTCCGGGAGGCCAACCTTTGTCTACTTGCAGATCTCGGGAGGCACGCGAGAAAACCTCGGCCGCCCCCGGACGAGACCACCCGAAATTCGCCAGCGGTTTTCACGCTTCGTCGCCGGCTCAACGCAGCCGGCAGCGAATCCTTGATAGGAAAGGCTGTCATCGTCGCCGCGGGACTGGCGACACGGCTCCACCCGCTCACTCTCAGCCGTCCCAAGCCGCTCCTGTCGGTCGACGGTGAAACCATCCTCGCGAGGTCTGTTCGTCTCCTGCGCGAAAGCGGGATTGCCGACATTGGCGTCGTGGTTGGATACCGGGCGGACATGATAGCCGAAGCCGTCGGCTCTCAGGTCACCTGTATTGCCAACCCGTTTTATCGCCATTGCAACAACATGGGCTCGCTATGGATGGCGAGAGACTTCGTGGGAGCCACGCCATTCATTTACCTCCACGGCGACCTCATCTACAGCGAGAAGCTGTTTGCGGGTTTCGTGGAGGCGACGACTGCGTCGCGCGCATCGGTGGACCTTCTGACGTCGTTCGGGCCTGTAGACGACGAGGCGATGAAAGTTCGTATCCGCGACGACGGGCGCCTGATCGAGTCGAACAAGAGCATCGCAGCGTCAGATGCTCAGGGTGAATGGATTGGAATCGCTGCGATTCACAGATCGCTCGACCTCTTCAGAACGATCGAGCGTCATCTACTGAATGAAGGCCTCCTCGATTACGACACGGCTGCGTTCACTGCAATGGCCGCGGCCGGCGAGGCAGTGAAATGCCTCCCTTCGGGGGGAGAGCCGTGGGTGGAGATTGATACGACAAAAGACCTGGAGTCGGCGCGCAGCCAGTTCGCGAGCGTGTGATGTTCTATAACCCTGTGCGAATACATTTTGGGAGCACCGCCTTGTCGGAGCTTCCGGCGATGCTTGGCACCTGGAACCCCGCGCTCATCACCACACAGGGAATGTTGAGTCGTGGCACAGTTGAGACTGTGCAGCGCGCGTTTGGGCGAGGCGACATGCCCGTCTTTGCCGGCGTCCACCCTAATCCAACCATCGCCTCCATCACGGAAGCTGGATCTGCAGTCCTCGATTCATCTCCCGATGTGTTGATAGCGGTTGGGGGCGGCAGCACGATCGACACTGCGAAAGGCGTGGCTGCCATGGCGTCCCCCGGGTGCGGCACGGGTGGCTGGCTTGCCGGGCACCTGCGCGAGAAGACTCCTTTCCCTCACGAATTTGTCCCTCTGCCAATTGTGGCGATCCCAACCACCGCCGGCACCGGCAGCGAAGTCACGATGTGGGGCACCGTGTGGGACGAAATCGATGGCTCGAAATACTCGGTATCGCACCCACTCCTCTTCCCCGAAGTCGCACTTCTGGTTCCGGAGCTCACGCTCAGCGCGCCCGGCGAGTTGACACTTTTTTCCGCCCTCGATGCGATGTCCCACTGCATGGAATCGATCTGGAATCGGGCAGCGACTACAGTGAGCGACGCATTAGCCGTCGCCGGGCTCGAAAAAATCCTTTCTGCACTCGACACGGTTCTCGAAAAACCGGACAACTTTGCCGGCCGTTGCTCTCTTCAGGAGGGCGCTTTGTTCGGTGGGCTCGCAATCTCGTCGAGCGCCACCGCGCTCGCACACTCGATCTCCTATCCGGTCACAGCGCAGTTCGGGATGCCACATGGGCTCGCCTGCAGTTTCACGCTGCCCGAGCTCATCCGGTTCAACGGCGGGGTCGCGGGAGACCGAATTCAGCTTATTGGCAACACGCTAGGCGCATCCGGCGTCGAGGAGACAGCACAGCGTCTCGAAACACTTTTCCTGCGTTGGGGAGCTCCGGCGCACGTTCGCCGCTATCTCAGTGGCCACTCGATGACCAACCTCAAGGACCGGCTGCTCGCGCCGGGCCGCGCGAAGAACAACATCCGCGACGCCACGGCGGACGACGCGCTGGGCATCCTCAACCGATCGCTGCCCCACTGACGGGATGGAGCTGACCGATCTACCGCGGAAAATCTACAGGAGCGCCCGCTGGACGCTCGGCGTCGGAAGACGAGCTGACGCAACGAGTCTGAAGGAGATTGCGCGACTCACGACTGCGATGGCGCGCGATAAGCTGCGCGGCTCGAAGATCATCATCGTGTTCGTCGAGGAGCTCGGCTTCATTCAGTTCTTGCTTCCCGTAGTGGAGGAGCTGCGACGCCAAGGCGGACCTTCCATCTCATGGTACGTCGCAACCGAGCACTCAGCTCACCCCGACCAATTGGCGGTGTTCGACGTGCCACGTGAACGGCAATTTCATCCGCGCCTCGCCCCGGCTCTCCTGCTGGCCGACGTTTTTCTCTCCGCGTCAGTCTACGGGAAGGGACCTCCAAGGAGTCTCCGGATCAACATCTCGCACAACCAGCCAACAAAATTCGAGGCGTATCCGAAGGAGCATCTCCGGAATTACAACGTCCATTTTCTAACGGGGCCCCTTCACCGGGCGCAGTACGAGCACATGTTCGAGCTTCACCGGATGGACTTTGCCCGGGTGAAGCTGGTGAACGTGGGCTACCCCAAGTCGGATGCGTTGCTTAAGGGACGTTACACGCGAGGCGGTGTGCTCGAGCAGCTCGGGCTGGATGCTGCGCGGAAAACTGTGCTCTACGCGCCGGCGTGGGATGCCGGGGGCTCGCTACGCAGCTTTGGAACCGAGGTCGTTGAGCAGCTTCTCGCGCTCGACGACATCAACGTGATAGTGAAGCTCCACCCTATCAGCTACACGGAAAGCTCGAGCGCGAATTACGAGTGGTACGCGGGAGGAATAGACTGGGTCGAGCGGTTTCGGCGGTTCGAGGAGAATCCCAGATTCAGACACGTCTCCAGCTTTCAGATAGACCCGCTGCTTGCGGCGAGCGATGTGCTGGTAACCGACTTCAGCTCGGTCGCGCTGGAGTTCATAGTTCTCGACAAGCCGGTGCTCTACCTCGACTGCCCGGAGTACTTCGAGAAAACGCTCAAGCATCCAGCCTATAACTCCGATCCTGATTATGTGCGAAACGACCCGCGAGCAAACGCCGGGAGGCATGTCGGAGCTGTGGTCGATAGAGTGACTGATCTTGGCAGAGTGACGCGTGAGACTCTCGCGAATCCCGGGGCACGATCGGAGGAGCGCCGAAAGATGGCTGCAAAGCTTCTCTACAATCCAGGAAGAGGCGCCGAGACTGCGGCAACAACCATTCTGGAAATGCTGCGGCTCTGAAACAGGCTTCATCCCGCATAGTGGGATACGCAGCAGAATCAGGGACCCATTCAGCAGCGAATGGGTCTGATCCTCTCCGACATGACTGAACTCCCGTCTGTTATGCGCTACCCGCGCTCTGCAGATCGGTAACGTGCCGGGCCAGAGTACCGACGTTGCGAAGGACGCTTCGCGCCTCGGACATGGCGCTGTCGCTCGTCCAGTCGAAGGTCGCGCCGAGGCGGTCGCGCGCGAAATCCTCAACCGAGAGCATAAGCATTACCAAATCCGCGGAGTCGACCACTCGACCTTTTCCGACTAGAACCGTCTCGCCGGTCACGCTATCGGGAGGCATAGCGGTCATTGCCGCAACCTCGTCACGTATGAATCGCTCTACATCATCGTATGCTACCACTTGTCCGCCTCCGCCAGCTCGACCAGGTCAGGCCCCATTATGAACTCCTCACCGTCTATCAAACGGCCGCAGATAAAATCGAGGAAAGGATCAGCGCCGGGCAGCAGGTACTCTCGCTTCTCGTGCTGCAGGTGCCACCACAGTGAGTCAGGACTGCGAACGACCGGCAGTGGGACCTGGCGCTGCATGAACATTGAATATGCGTATCGTCGGGCCAATGCCGTTTGCTCTGCAGAGGGCCGCCCGATACACCGCGCCCTATTGAGGATCTGCCTGTAAGTGTCGATCGTGAATCCGTCCTCGGTGAAGCCCTTGCCGCCGTAATGCGCCTGTCCCGCGAGAATCACCGGCTTGCCGGAGAGTGCCAGCTCAAGCCCGGAGGTGCCGTACACCGTCACGCCCCCATCCAAAAGGTCAAAAAACTCCAGCGGACTCAACTCTTCATCGGCCGGAATGACCCTCAGGTTTGGCGGAAGATCGGGGAAGCGAGTCTCGATCAGCCGCTGCACCCCGACCTCCCGATCGGAACCTGCTTCCGCAGGGTGAACCTTGACCAGCCACTGCACGTCCGGAATGTGCGCCGCCTGTTCTATCGTATCTACAATCCAGTCATCGAACGACGGGTAAGCCATTGGTGAGTAATCAGCTACGCTGTCCCAGCTAATGTGGGACATGATGCCCCAGACGGGCTTCCCCGGCTGCAGGCGATACCTTGCGCGGAATCGGTCTGTGTCGCCCGTGTAATGATGCAGACTGCTCATGTCGAAGCCGACTGGGTGGTGATAGCGGTTGTATAGAAAGGAGTCGAGACTCCTTTCCTCCTCGACCGTAAGGGGAATCCGAGCCCGCTCTTGCCACGCCCGATCGCTCAGCTGGTAGAAGTCCACGCTCCCGTCGGCCACATGGTGAAAGAGGAAACGGGCTGCCAGATACGACGACTTCCACGTGGTGACGGGGACACCGCGCGCGAGTGCTGTGTGCAGTGCCGGCCCCCAATCGACGTACACGCCATGTGACATGAAAACGCGGTGCGGCTTGAACTTTTCAATCGCCGCTCGAGCGGACTCCGCCGCGACGAGCGCAGTGTAAGCGTACTCGCGGACGACCCGTGGATCGAGCTGAATCGGGAAGCCCCGTCGATAACGCACCAGTGACGACACGACGTTGTCCCCTATCACGACGCCGTTCT
>JBDSVO010000152.1:0-4384 GCA_039927215.1 Gemmatimonadaceae bacterium | reverse complement strand
GTCATCGCGCGGACCTCCGTCAAGCCGGTACGGAAAGACGTGCTCGCGAAATGCTACGGCGGTGACATCACGAGAAAGCGCAAGCTTCTGGAGAAGCAGAAGGAAGGAAAGAAGCGGATGAAACAGGTGGGCTCTGTAGAGATTCCGCAGGAAGCGTTTCTCGCAGTCCTGCAGGTGGACTGACGACGCATGGCCTCGCTCGTTGTGCAGACGAGCTTTCTCGGCGACGTCGTCCTCACAACCCCTTTAATTGCGGAGCTCGCGAAGCGCTCTCGAGTCGACGTCGTCACGACTCGCCCAGGCGCGGAGATCCTCGCAAATAATCCGGCGATTCGGAGCATCCTCGTCTATGAAAAGCGCGACGGTGACAAGGGTTTAGCCGGATTCTTTCGAATGGTCAGCCGCGTTCGAGATGCCGGCGCAAACGCGGAACTCCCGAACGGCCGTTACGACGCGGCCTACATGGCGCAGGGCTCGCTGCGGAGCGCAGCGCTCGCTGTCGCGGCAGGCGTGAAGGAGAGGATCGGCTTCGATACCTCGGCCGGGCGAGCGTTCTACACGAAGAAGGTGCGATACAATCCCGAGAAACATCATGCGGAGCGCTTGTGGTGGCTCTCGATGGACGAGTGCGCCGATCCCCCGGTGCCGGAGCAGCTTCGGGCGCGCCTTTATCCGGGCAGCGAGGAGCGCGGTGTGGTCGACAAACTCATATCGGACCACCATTTGACCGAGCCCTACATAACTCTCGCCCCGGGGAGCGCGTGGGGGACGAAGCGCTGGCCGTTCTATCCGGAGCTCGCCGCGCTGGTCCACGATCGCTTTTCTATTGTTGTCGTCGGCGGCAACCGTGATATCGCCGCCGCCGAAACGATCGTGTCGCAGCTTCCGCCTGGCTGCGGTCTCAACGCCGCCGGCAAGCTCTCATTGCTTGGATCGGCGGAGCTCATCTCGAGGGCGGCCGCGCTCGTCGCCAACGATTCGGCGTCCCAGCATCTCGCGTCGGCGATGGGAACACCCACCGTCACGGTGTATGGACCGACCAGTCCAGAATTCGGCTTCGGCCCACTCGCCCCCGGGAGCACGACCGTTGGAGTGAGCGGACTCGCCTGCCGTCCCTGCCACGAGCATGGTCCAGCGCGCTGCCCGCTTGGACATTGGCGCTGCATGCGCGAACTTTCGTCTCGTCAGGTTCACGAGATTCTCTTGAGCGTCCTATCGAAAAGGGAGCAAGTCGATTGACCGTCAGAGAGCAGTTCATCGTCGGAGTTGATCTCGGAGGTACGAACATCGCGGCCGGCGCAATGCCGACCGACGGGACGCGCGAGATCGCGATGCGAATCGGTCCCACGCGCGCAGACGAAGGCTCTGCCGCAGTGGTTGAACGCATAGTGCGAATGGTCGAAGACGTCATCGAGCAGACAAGCGCTGAGACAGGAGCCGAGCGATCGGACTTCCTCGGTGTCGGTATCGGCTCGCCGGGACCTCTCGATCGCGCGCGCGGAATCATCATCGTCACGCCTAACCTGGGCTGGAAGAATTTCCCGCTGCGCGATGAAGTGGGAAGCCGCGTAAACCTTCCCGCGTCTCTCGACAACGATGCGAATTGCGCGACGCTCGGCGAGTGGTGGTGCGGCGCCGCAAAGGGCGGCCGCAACGTCATCGGAATGACGATCGGCACGGGCATTGGCGGCGGCCTGATTCTCGACGGAAAGCTGTACCATGGCTCATCCGATGCCGCCGGAGAGATCGGACACACGACTATCGATTCCACCGGCCGGCGTTGCAAATGCGGCAATTATGGTTGTCTCGAGGCCTACGCCTCGGGACCCGCGATTGCCGAGCGCGCGCGCGAGCAGCTGCAAGTAGACGGAGATTCAATTCTGCGCGCAATCGTTGATGGCGACCTCGCACGAATTACCGCGCAAACGGTGTTCGAGGCGTCAAAGCGCGGAGATCCTGTCGCTATCGAGGTTGTCCGCGACACCGCGCATTTCATTGGAGTTGGGATTGCCAATCTGATAAACGTCTTCAATCCTGACACGGTCGTCATAGCCGGGGGTGTCACGCAGGCTGGTGATCAGCTCTTCGATCCAATGCGCGCCGAAGTACGACGAAGAGCGTTCAAATCCGCGGTGGATGCGTGCCGGATTGTTCCCGGTGCCCTCCCGCTCTCCGCCGGCGTCGTCGGCGCCATCGCGACCTTCAAGGCGCAGATGCTCGGAGACCTGTAGCGATCGTGAAGCGCCGCGTTGGCGTTATTGGCAGCTTCGTCTGGGACGTCATTCATGGCCGGGACCCTCATGACTCGCCTGTCGAGGAATGGGGAGGGATTACGTACGCCCTTGGCGCGCTCGACGCCGCGCTCCCCGAAGAGTGGGAGATGGTCCCTCTCGTCAAAGTCGGTTTCGATCTCGTTGACCAAGCGCGCGGCTTCATGCACCAGCTCGACAAAGTCGCGCCCGATGCCGCACCCATTGAAGTCCCCCATCACAACAATCGTGTGTCGATGCACTACCAGAGCGCCGAGCGCCGGTGCGAGCGCCTCAGCGGCGGTGTGCCGGGATGGAGCTGGCTCGGTCTCAAGCCGCTTCTGTCAGGCCTGGACGCTCTCTATATCAATCTGATAAGCGGCTTCGAGCTCGACCTCGAGACTGCCCAGCTGATCCGCGCGCATTTCAAGGGGCCGATCTACTGCGACCTGCATTCGTTGGTGCTTGCAGTTCAGCCCGATGGGATCCGCACGCTTCAGCCGCTGCCGAATCCTGCCGCATGGTGCAGATGCTTTGACTTGCTCCAGGTCAACGAGGACGAGATGAGCATGATGGCTCCCGATCCGCTTGGGCTTGCAGCGATCGCTTTATCCGCCGGCGTCAAAACTCTCAACGTCACCATGGGCAAGCGCGGCGTTGTCTATTTCGCGGCTCCGGGATTCGACAGGCTTGCCGATCTCGAGCGCAGTGATCTTCAGAGCTCAGCCGGCCCGATACGGACGGAGCTTCTTCCTGCAGCCCCGGCTCGGCACGGCTCCGACGGTGATCCGACGGGGTGCGGAGACGTGTGGGGAGCGACATATTTCTCCCGTCTTCTGGCTGGAGATAATATCGCCGAAGCGATGCGCGCCGCTCTCGTGGCCGCGGCAAGAAACGTCGACCACCGCGGGGCCAGTGGCCTTGCGCGCTACCTGCGGGGAGAGCTTAGCATCAAGTGACGAAAGTAATTGACGTACCCCCTTCACTCGACGATCAAAGCTTCGAGCAAGTCTTCGAGGCGCTGGCTCCCCTCCCCCCTGACGAAAAAATACTGATCGACGCGCGGCGCACACGCTGGGCGTCGCCTTACGGGCTGACCACCCTGCTCACGGTAGCGCAAACGCGATTGCAGAAGCCGACCCTCGCGATCCCGGAGCTCGATGATACGGCGACCTACTGGGCCCGCACCCAGTTCTTTCACTACGCCGCAGAGCTTTACGAGATCAATGGCAAGGTTCCACGCGCGCGCTCAACCGAAGATTTGAATGTCCTCCTCCCGGTTACTCCAATTGCAAAGACCGAAGACATTCACGGAGTAGTGGACAAGATCCAGAATAAGGCGCAAGCTATGTTGAGCGGGACACTTCATCTGGAGCCGAGTGCGACAATGCGCTTCACCATGGCGCTGTCGGAGATCTGTCAGAACGTCATCGAGCACGCCGGGCGCGGGGGATGGGTGGCCGTCCACTCTTATCGCTGGCAGAAACGGCTCGGCAGGAAAGTCGTCGTAATCTCGGTGAGCGATGCCGGCATCGGCTTTCGCCAGTCGCTCGAATCCGCGCACGGCCCGCGCGCAACCGACCGCTGGGACGACGGAATGGCACTCGAGGAGACAGTGATGCGTGGAGCAACGCGCTTCAGAGATCCGGGCCGCGGCCAGGGACTCGCCGGCGTGAGAAAGTTCATCCACGACTGGACCGGAAAGTTCAGCGTTCGCAGCGGAACTGCGCGGATAGCCATCGTCCCCGAATGGGACGGTGATGTGCCGATGCGCGAGAACCTTCCGTTTTTCCCCGGTGCGCAGGTTCAGATCACGATCCCCGAGAGGACTGTACCGTGATCAACCGAATCGACGTCAGCAGCGTTCTTCGCACACAGGTTTCGAGTCTGTATTCGAATCTCGTGACGCGGCCGACGGGTGCCATCGTGCGCTTAGCCATCGAAAGCCAGGTCGACAAGATCGGCGACAGAGCGCTCGCCATCCTCGACTTCACGGACGTGCGTGCCCTCGACTTCTCGTGCGCTGACGAGATCGTCGCCAAGCTCCTGCTCCAGTACGTGAGCGTGGATATTCCGCGGCGGGAAGTGTACTTCCTGTTTTACGGGATCAGTGAGTCGCACATGCTCGCGATCGA
>JBDSVO010000151.1:0-19271 GCA_039927215.1 Gemmatimonadaceae bacterium | reverse complement strand
GAGATTCCCGATTCCGCGGCGATTGTGAGAATGGATCTCGCATCGCGGAAGATGGATACGCTCGGCTTCATCAAGACGCCGAAGGTCAAGCTCGACGTCACGCGCGACGATAACGGACGAGTTACGGCAGTCTCACAGATCAATCCGCTACCCGTCGTCGATGACTGGGCAGTGCTGTCAGATGGCTCGGTGGCTTTCGTGCGAGGCCGGGATTATCACGTCGACTTTGTGCGAACGGACGGCACGCGCGTATCAGCGGTGAAAATTCCATTCGAATGGCAGCGGCTGACGGATGAGGACAAGTCGGCGTTCCTCGATTCGCTGAAGGCAGCGAGAGAGCGGCTCGGTCCGAACGCGACGATGGGCGGATTGGGGGGCATGGCTGGCGCGATGATGGGTGGCGGCCCGCAGATGGTAATTGTTGGTGGTCCTGGCGGTCCCGGCAGTGGCCCTGGGAATGGACCGGGTGGACTCGGAGGCGCGGCGGCGCCCGGCGGTGGCACAAATATCAGAAGTGGCGGACCCGGCGGCGGTCCGGCATTGCAGATGAACTTTGTGCCGGCGAGCGAGCTGCCCGATTACAAGCCGCCGTTCTTTGCGGGATCAGTACGTTCCGATACGCAAGGCAATCTCTGGATCAGAACAATCCCGACAAAGGCGATTCCGGGCGGCCCTGTGTACGACGTGATCAACCAGAATGGAGAGATCGTAGACCGCGTACAGATTCCCGAGAACCGGACGATTGTCGGATTCGGTTCTGACGGGACCGTCTATCTTGCTGCGCGCGAAAATACCGTGGTCTATCTGGAGCGGGCGAAGCTCCGTTAAGTGGTTAACCCTGGGATTGTACAAAATCGGCATGTCATGATATAAAACCGGCAGTGTTTTTCGTTGAACACTCCATAGACTGGGGGGGTGTGGTCACGGTGACCGCATCCCCCAGCGGCGTTTTTTCGGAGTTTCGTCATGAGCAGTCGCATCCCGAACAAATTCTGTCGTTTCAGAGCCTGCGCTCTGACATCGGGTTATTCACCAGGCAATCCGGCTTAGCCTAGCCGTAACGTGAATGAATCTTTCGCCGCTACGCGAATGCGCAATCGAGCGCAAATCGGAATATGTCTCTGTCCGTTTTGAGTGCGATGAGCAGTTTGACACCGAAGAACTTCCCCGTTTCGTAGACACAGAGGGTCGCGACTGTAACCATGCAAATGATCTCTTCGTCCAGGCGGACATCGGACCTCATCAGCGCAGAGTTTGAAGGCGACACATCAGACGGGCGAGCTCAGCTGCGCTCGATGCCAGGGCAGATACGTGTTCTGATGCTGGAGGACTCCGAAGCCGACGCCGAGCTCATTCACGAGGAGCTGCGCCGTGCGGGCTTGATGCCGCTCATCGAGCGGGTAGACTCGGCAGAGAAGTTCGAGTCTGCAGTTGTGGACTTTCTCCCGGACGTTGTTCTGTCCGAGTATTCTCTGGCGCAGGCCGACCCCCAGGCCGCCTACGATCTGGTGCGCAGGCTTCGCCCGACTACGCCGATGATCATCGTGACTGGTTCCCTGAACGGTGGCGGCAGGGCGCTGGATTTTCTCCGCGCGGGAGTCGACGATCTGATCACCAAGGACAACATCAGTCGTCTGTCCACTTCAATCACGGACGCGCTCGAGCTGCGCCGTCCGCTCGGGAAGCTCACTCCGAGACAGGTCGAGGTACTGCGGATGGTCGCTGAAGGTCATCGCACTAGAGAGATTGCGATCCGCCTCAACCTGAGCATCAAGACGATCGAAAGCCACCGCGGGGAGATAATGAAGCGGCTCGGTATTCACGACCTGGTGACCCTCGTGCGATACGCAATGCGGCTTGGGCTCGTGCGATTGGCAGCCTGAACGCGAAATATCAAAGTCACCGGAACAGACGCTGTCGTGCTGCTTCGTGAAACGCTCGTCATTTCTTGCCGGGCGCCCAGTGCCTGAGTAAAGTTCGCGATGGAAACTGCCAAGCCGTGGCGAGCGCTGGCGTCCGACAACTGGGCGGGCGTCCATCCGGAAGTCATCGCGGCGATTGCGGCAGTCAACACGGGCCACGCCCCCTCGTACGGCAAGGATCCCTATACGAAGACTGTAACGGGCAAGCTCCGCGATGAGCTGGGCGCCGAAGAGGTGTTTCTCGTTTTTGCGGGCACGGGCGCCAACGTGCTCGGCCTCGAGAGTCTCGCTCGTCCGCACAATGCCGTGATATGTGCCAGCACGGCGCACATTCATACATCCGAGTGCGCCGCCGCCGAAAAACACATCGGCTGCAAGCTGCTGCCGGTTCCTACAGCCAACGGCAAGATCACGCCGCAGGGAATTGGCGAGTATCTGCACCATCTGGGGAATGAGCATCACGTTCAGCCGAGCGCGGTATCTATCTCGCAGGCCACGGAATACGGAACAGTGTATTCGCCGGACGAGGTGCAGGTAATCGCGAACTACGCACATGATCACGACATGCGGCTGCATATGGACGGCGCGCGGCTCGCAAATGCCGCGGCCTCCCTCGGACGAGCTCTCAGGGAGATGGCTGGAAATCTCGGAGTAGACGTGCTCACGTTCGGCGGAACAAAAAATGGAGCGCTCGCAGCCGAAGCCGTTGTCTACTTCGACGCGGAGCTCGCAAAGGATTTCCAATACCGGCGAATGCAATCGATGCAGCTCGCATCGAAGATGCGATTCATCGCTGCGCAGTTCGATGCGCTGTTGACGGACGATCTCTGGCTCCGGAGTGCCAGGCATGCCAATCGAATGGCTGCCGTGCTCGGTGCGGAGCTCGCGCGTATCCCGGGGATTACCTTGACTCAGAAAATCGAGGCGAACGAAGTCTTTGCAATCTTTCCGCGTGAGCACGTCGCGCGATTGGAGAAGGAGTTGTCGCTACAGGTATGGACGGAGGCCACGACGGAAGTGCGGCTGGTGGCGTCGTTCGATACTACGGAAGACGACGTGACGAAATTCGTTCAGGCAGTGCGCGGGTGCATCAGTCAATAGAGGAGTGAACGATGGATCTCAAAACAGCAAAAGTGCTTGTGACGGGGGGAAGCTCAGGTATCGGGTATGCGACCGCGCAGCTGCTGCGCGACCGTGGTGCCGAAGTAGCGATCTGCGGCCGCCGTGCCGAAGCCGTAGATGAAGCTGCTTCGGAGCTAGGCGCTGTCGGAATCGTCTGTGACGTCTCACGCGAAGAGGAAGTGAAGCGAATGGTCAGCCGCGTGATCTCCGAGCTCGGGGATTACAATGTCCTCATAAACAACGCAGGGTGGGGGCACTGGGCCCCCCTTGTCGAGACAACGGTGGATGATTTCCGGCGTGTCTGGGAGACGAATGTTCTTGGCGCCATGCTCGTGGCTCGCGAGTCCGCCCGCCACTTTGTCATGAAGAATGCGGGCAACATAGTGAACATCGCGTCGACGTCAGGTTTGAAAGGTGGCCCGGGCGGGACGACCTACGTCTCGACGAAATTCGCTCTCTCGGGAATGACTGAGTGCTGGCGCCTTGAGCTCAGGAAGAACAACGTCCGGGTCATGCAGGTTAATCCGAGCGAAGTGCAAACGAATTTCTTCGTGACTTCGGGGCGCCCAGCGCGACCATCCAATGCCTCAAAGCTTCAAGGGTCCGACATCGCGCACACAATCGCGGCGATGCTCGAGCTGGATGATCGAGGGATGGTGACCGAGGCTACCGTGTGGGCAGCAAATCCAGAAGACTGAGCCTTCGGTTGTGGCGGCACCGATCTTCTCAAAGTCCGAACCTCGTCCGAGCCGCAAACTCAATCAGATCTGCGGACCCCGGAATCCCCAGCCACGCTGTGTTCAATGAAAGGTCATAGTTCTCGTGCTCGTTCCACGCGCGGTCGAAATACTTCCTGACCCAGCTCTCGCGATGAGCGTTCATCTCGTCCACGAGCTTTGACGCCTCGGCCGAGCCGACCCGTTCGCGCTCCATCACGCGGGAGATGAGGGCGGCCCGCGGCGCGTGGCAGAAGACGTGAAACGCATCCGACCGCTCAGCCAACATTGCCTGCGCGCCGCGGCCGACGATGACCAGGGGGCCGTCGGAGATTGCCTCCTCGAGAACGTGACGAGTTACTTCTATGAGCTGCTCGTCAGTGGGTGCGCGGCGGGCCGCCGTCATCGGCGTTATCCACTCCTGCGACCCGAGCGCCAGCGCGTCGGTGATGCGCTCAACGAGAGAAGGAACACGCTCTTCGCGCGCGGCAACCTGCGCCGAAGTTATTCCGAGACGAGCCGCAACCATGTCGACGACGGTATTGTCGAGGAGCGACCACGCGAGCTTCTTCGCGACGAGCGCCGCTACTTCGGAGCCGCCGGAGCCATAGTACCTCGATACCGTTATAATCGACAACTTACCCGCGGCCCGGTGCCCGTACCTGTTGGCCGCTGAGCGCGAGCCGCTGCCAGCTGGCCATCCGCTTCCCGCGAACCGCTACCCGCCGCAGGTTCAATCCTGATACGGTCTGCGTCGCTTCTCCTCATGCGAGCGGGCGTACAGGCCGGCGTCTGTGCGCGAGATTTTCCTGCGCGCAACGAGCGACTCCAGCAATAGCTCGCACGCTGCGGCGACGACTGGAATGTCCTTGTCGTCGGCAAGCCCGGTGAGCTCGACTGCGTCGATCAGACCAGGCACCGTGTTGAACCCGCGAACAACCGACGCCGCGTCGACATCATCGGCGACCTGAAGCGCACCGCCCGCATCGAACCACATTATGATGTCGTCGGCATTCAAGCCGCCCGCGCGATCCTGGAAGGTCGCGTCCGACGCGCGCCGAATCAGCTCGCGCGCAATGTTGTGTCCGCCAACGAGCTCACCCTCGTATTCGAGCTCGATCTTCCCCGTGATCGCGGGCAGCGCTGCGTAGATATCGGCAATGCGTGGAACGATCTCACGCTCGCCGGTGACAAGCGCCCGACGCTCCGCGTTCGACACGATGTTCTCCATCACGCTTATCGGCATACGCTGGGATACTCCCGAGCGCTTGTCGATGCGCTTGTCGTCCCGCGCCTCGAACGCGATGCGCTCCACGACTTCCGCGATGAAATCAGGAACCCTCACCGGACGTCCGCGGCCCTCCGTCCACGCCTCCTGCTCGGTGATTGCCATGCCCAGCTCGACCGTCTCCGGGTAGTGGGTCATGATCTCGCTTCCAATGCGGTCCTTGAGCGGGGTGATAATCTTGCCGCGCGCCGTGTAGTCTTCGGGATTGGCGGTGAAGCACAGCAGCACGTCGAGCGGAAGGCGCACCGGATAACCTTTAATCTGAACATCGCCTTCCTGCATGATGTTGAAGAGGCTTACCTGAACTTTTCCGGCGAGATCGGGCAGCTCGTTGAGCGCAAAGATTCCGCGATTCGCGCGTGGCAACATGCCGTAGTGAATCGTCAGCTCGTCGGAGAGCACGTGGCCGCCGCGCGCCGCCCGAATCGGATCGACATCGCCGATGATGTCGGCGACCGTGACATCGGGAGTCGCGAGCTTCTCCACGAACCTGCTATCGCGGTTCACCCACGCGATTGGCGTCGCCTCGCCGCATTCGTCGAGCATATTTCGAGCGTACTTCGAGATCGGCGCGAACGGGTTGTCATTGACCTCGCTGCCGGCGACGATCGGGATTACGTCGTCGAGGAAAGTCGTAAGAGCCCGAAGGATGCGGGACTTGGCTTGCCCACGGAGACCGAGAAGTATGAGGTTGTGGCGAGAGAGAAGGGCATTGACGATCTGCGGCATGACCGTCTCCTCGTAGCCAACGACTCCCTCGAAGAGCGGACCGCCGCGCGCGAGACGCGTGAGCAGGTTCTCGCGAAGCTCGTCCTTTACGGAACGGAGCGCCCGGTCGGGCTGCCCGTACGGAGATCTCTTCAGCGCTCCAAATGTTTGCGGATACGACGATGACAAAGCTTGTAACTCCGAAGTTGATCGAGGGAGAGCGGTTAATCTATCCGGCGGAAATAACAGCTACTAGCTAGCATCCAAAGCCCTGTTGCGGTTACCTTCTTCCAACTGAATGGTCTGGTAGTCAGGCACCCTCCTAGCGGGCTTGACAGCCAATGACGACTCGGTAACTTTTCGCCCGCGCCAACCACGAGCATCGCGACTGCGTGCACGGACCGGCGTTTGACCACGTTGGCCCCCTCTAAGGAGATTTTTCAATGAAGCGCATTGCTCTCGTCGCCGCCATCCTCGCACTGGCCGCATGTGCAAAGAAGGACGAAGCTGCTGTTGACACCGGTGCTGCGATGGCGCCGGCTCCCGCCGCCATGGATACCGGAATGAGAATGATGGATTCCGCCATGATGAAGGATTCGATGATGCGGGATAGCGCGATGAAGGACAGCATCGCCAAGGGAATGAAGAAGTAAGACTTCCTCTTCCAGCCGGCGAAAGGCGCGACTAACCAGTCGCGCCTTTTTCTTGTCCGGCGATCTGCATCGTGCAGTCGCCGCCCTCCCACCGCGCGTGCAGAGTCGTACCAGGCGCCACCTCACGGCGCACCATCGCCAGCGCTACACCGCCATGACGCGGTGAAATCCCGACGCTCCTCACATCCCCCACAATATTTCCCGAGTCATCCAGCAGTTCGGCGTTCGTCGGAGGAATCGATGCGCTGACGAAATGAAGCCGGCGGAGGAATCGATTTACATGTCCGCGAAAGTGCACGCGCGCGACGGTCTCCTGCCCCGTGTAGCAACCCTTCGTGTAAGAGATCGCGCCGAGCTCGTCGAAGTTCGCCTCCTGGGGAATTGTCGAATCGTTCATGTCGATTCCCCACTCGGGCCGTCCCGCTTCGATGCGGGCGATGTCCCACGTCCGAGCGCTGCCCGGCACCGCACCAGCGGCCAGCAGCCCGTCCCGAATCACGGGATCGATGCTCATCGGTGCAAAGACCTCGTACGCTTCCATGTCCAGCTCGGCGTTACGCACGATCATGACGCGCGCATCCCCATGCATGATATGCAGATGACCGTATGGATTGAGCGCTGACAACGCGGCCTCGTCGGCTCCCGTCGCCGCGGCGACAACACGCCGCGATTTCGGTCCGACCACCGCAAGATCACTGAGGTCTGCGGTTACGTCGCGATAGGGAGCTACACGGGGATTGATGTATTTCTTTACGATGTCGCGCCAGTTTGTACCCGCGCGAGCGGAAGTATCTGTGAGGAGCCCGTCGGCGTCGGCGAAAATGCGTACGTCAGCGGAGATCTTCCCTTTGGCGGTCAGAGCGCCGGAGTACTGACCCTCACCCGGCGAAAGCGACAGGACATCACTTGTGACGAGGCCTGTGACCAGCTCTGCGGCGCGGGGGCCGCCGAAGCGGATGCGCACCCGGTCTCCACGATCAATGAGCAACGCGCCCGAGCGCATTGCAGCGTATTCGCTCGCCTCGGACATACTTGGAACTTAAACCGAGGCCGCTTGTGAATGCTACTGTATTTAGCTTTAACTGCCGTTGGTCCGTTCTCCCGCAATCCGCAGTCACTGCTTTGACATCGCGTAAGAGGCATCAAGCAAATCAACAGGATGAATCGCGCGAGCACGCGAGCCAGATCGTAGGAGTCCAGCGCCAATCTGCATCAGACACCCGGGATTTCCCGTGGCGACGAATTGCGCGCCAGTCTCAGCGATATTCGCGAGCTTGGTCGCCAGCACAGCGTCCGACGTCTCCGGCTCGATGAGATTGTAAATCCCGGCGGCGCCGCAGCACTGGTCCGCATCACGCAACGGCACCAGCTCGAGCTGCGGGATCGCCGCAAGCACAGCCAGCGGCGGCATCGAGACGCGCTGGCCGTGAAGCAGATGGCACGGCGCGTCGTAACACACACGAAGCGGCAAGGGCGCTCCCGGCAACGGGCCCGCTGCGGCAAGGATCTCGCTCACGTCCCGAACTTTGGAGGCGATCGCCGCGCCCCGATCGGACCACGCAGCATCGTTCTTCAGCAGATGCCCGTAGTCTTTCATCGTTGCCCCGCATCCCGCTGAGTTCACGGCTATCACGTCAGCGCCCGAACGCTCGAATGCTTCGATGTTCCCCCGCGCCAGCGACCGCGCCGTCTCGATGTCGCCCGCATGCGCGTGCAATGCCCCACAGCAGCGCTGACCTTTTGCCTCTGTAATCTCATAACCGTTCACACCGAGCACACGCTCCGTTGCGCGGTTGGTGTCGGTGAAAAGTCCTTCCATGACGCACCCGAGGAGAACCGCTGCTTTCCCGCGCGTGGCAGCCCCGCGCGGCGGATACGGATCGCGCTCGAGAGGACTGCCCGATGATGCGAGCATCGCCATCGCGAAACCGGTACGACCACCGATCCGAGAGAGAAGTGTTGGAATGGGCGTAGCAGCCAGTAGTCGCGAGGCAAACATTGCGATCCTCAAGAGGACGCGGTTTGCAAACACCGCGAGAATCAGTCGCGCAATGAATGGATTGCGCTGACTCTGAGTAAGGGTCGCTCTCGTCGCTTCGAGCAGATGGCCGTACGGGACACCGGACGGACACGCCGTCTCGCATGCCCTGCATCCAAGGCAGCGGCTGATGTGCGTCTGCACGGACTCATCGTTGGGTGCGATCGTGCCCTCGAGAAGAGAGCGCATAAGAAAGATCCGCCCGCGAGGGCTGTCGTTCTCATCCTCGAGGGCGAGGTATGTGGGGCACGCCTGAAGACAGAACCCGCAGTGGACGCAGGCGTTGATTCCCGGCAGCTCGCCGGCCAGCTCGGAGTTCGGAAGCGCGCATGCCGGCACCGCGCCAGCGGGAACCGGATCCTCCTCGAGTGTGTCGTGCAATTGATCCAACGGGACTGAAGTCAATTCGTCGGTCCGAGAATACCTGGATTGAGAATGCCGAAGGGATCGAACGCACGCTTGATACTCTGCGACACGCGATCGGCTGTCGCGCTCGGGGCGAGTGACGCCCACTGCGCCTCGGGAAGAGTCTCGAAGATCATCGTGTCGTCGCTGTGCGGCGCCGAGATTCTCTCGGCTGCCGACGCTGTGAGCTCACCGGGAAGAACGCACCGCACTGTGCCGCGGCCAATCGAAGCATGCATCATCGCAGGCTGACCGGCTCCAGTGATCGACTGCGCGCGCTCCCAGCGCTCGGCCAAACCGCCAGGCAGCCCGGACACACGGAAAACCGCGCCGGCAGAGACAGCGGTCGCTCGCAGTCTCTCCCAGCTCTCCGCCGGTGCTTCGATAGCGGTGCCGATCGCAGCAAGCGCGTCACGCTGCGCGGAAACGGCGGCAGCGTTGCCGCCGAATTCCACCAGGATCGCCGGGCGAGGAGCGAGCCCGATCCGGCGCGCCAGCTCATCGTTCACCAACTCGAGAGAAAACGGGATTATCGGTGCGTCTGTCAGCGATCGGAGACGTTGAGCAAGGCGACGGGTATCGGTGGGAGCATCCATTGCCATCGTGATGCGCTGGGCGGGCAAAGCATACAGCCTCAGCGAAACTTCAGTGATGATGCCTAGCGTGCCCCAGGCTCCAGTCATAAGGCGGACTAGATCGAAGCCAGCCACATTTTTCACGACGCGCCCGCCACCGCGAACCACCTTGGCGTCACCCGTTACAACCTCTACTCCGAGCACGAGGTCGCGGATTGTCCCAAACCCCTGTGCGAGCGGACCCGATGATGCCGTCGCGACAGTCGCGCCGATAGTTCCATCATGCGAGCCGAAAGGATTGAGCGGAAGCCACTGCCCCTGTTCTCCTGTTATGCTCGCAATTTCGCTCAGCGTCGTTCCGCCGCGAACGGTGATGGTGAGATCGCTCGAGACGTATTCCACTACGCCGCTGTGATCAGCGACCGAAATTGTTTCGTTCGCGGCCACCGGCCTGCCCGCGTTCAGCCAGCTCGATTTGCCCGCGATGTGCAGCGGAGTTTGTGCGGCTCCTGCCTCGCGGACCCGCTCCTGGATTGTCGACGTCATGCGACCGCCCCGGCCGTGTCACGCATTGAGGCCGGCGTTGATTTCCATTCCTGGCACGAGTGAATCGGGACAACTTTTCCCGGGTTCGCTCGTCGTTCGGGATCAAACGCCGAACGCAGCCGGCACATCGCCTCGAGAGAGTCGGGCGAAAAGATGAGCTCGATGTAATTGAGCTTGTCGAGTCCGACACCGTGCTCTCCGGTGATGCTTCCGCCGGCATTGACGCACGCGCGCATGATCTCGCCCATCGCCAGATGCACACGCTCGCTTTCGTCGGGATCGTCGGCGTTGTATGGAATGTTCGGGTGGAGATTTCCATCGCCTGCGTGGAAGACATTGCACACTGTCACCCGGTGCGTCGCGGCGATTTGGGCTATCGTCGCCAGGATGTCGGCGAGCCGAGTTCGCGGAATTACCGCATCCTGCACCACGAGGTGCGGAGCCATGCGGCCCATCGCACCAAACGCCTTTTTCCGTCCCTGCCACAGCCGCAACCGCTCGGCTTCATTCGCCGCGACCTTCACTTCGCGCGCGCGACCCGCGATGCAGATCTGTCGCACCGTCTCGACGTCGGCTTCGACGCCCGCGAGCAGCCCGTCGAGCTCTATCAGAAGCACCGCGGCCGCGTCAGCTGGATAGCCCGCTGCGTAAATGCTCGACTCTACTACTCGAATCGTGGCGCTGTCCATGAACTCGAGCGCAGCTGGAACAATTCCCGATGCGACGATGGCGGATGTCACACGCGCGGCGTCGTCAACCGACGTGAAATCCGCGAGCATCGTTCGAACGGCCGGTGGCTTCTTCGTCAACTTGACCGTAACGTCCAGCGCAACGCCGAAACATCCCTCTGATCCGATGAACGCGCCGAGGAGGTCGTAGCCTTCGCGCTCGCCGGTGTCGCTGCCGAGCGTGACGATCTCACCATTGGGGAGAATGGCGGTAATCGCGAGCACGTGATTGAGTGTGACCCCGTACTTCAGGCAGTGCGGTCCACCCGCATTCTCGGCGATGTTCCCGCCGATTGTGCACGCTGCTTCGCTCGACGGGTCCGGCGCGTACAGCAGTCCGAGCGGGGCCGCGATCCTGTTTAAAGCGAGATTAACAACGCCGGGCTCTACGGTGGCGCGGCGATTCTCCGCGTCGATCGAAATCACTTTCTTGAGGCGATGCAGACCGAGAAGGACGACGTCGTCGGCGAGCGCGCCGCCGGATAAACCGGTGCCGGCACCACGCGGAACGAACGGGGCCCCGGCGGCTGCGAGGATCCGCACAACCTCGACAGTCTGCTCACGAGTTCCGGGAAAAACTGCAAGGCGCGGCTTGCGGCGATATCCCGGCAGTCCATCAGAGTTGTAGACGAGCAGCTCGGACGGACGCATAAGCACGAACCTTTCGCCGACGACACCGGCAAGCTGATCGGCCAGCTTTTCAGTCGCCATACGAGAAACCTATGCGGATTTCGCGGCCGTTGCCTCTTCCGCCGGTTCCGCGACAGGCTCGGGGACCACAATGCGAAGCGAGTCGTGCGCTATTCGATACTCGAGTGGAGTTGCCATCGCCTCGGTTTCACCGTCGAACGCGGTCAACGCTTGAGGCCGCCGGAGATCGATCGTGCAGCGTTCCAGCACGAAGGCATCCAACTCCGGCATTCGACGCACGCTGGCCACTCCCCGCGCGACCGCTTCAAAGGCGACGACCAGGAGCCGTCCGCGCCTGCGACCGTGCACAATGAACAGGTGCAGACCCCGCTTCCCATTGTTGACGCGTCTGCCAAGATGCGGAAACTCGAGCTCTCGCTGACCAACGCCGATGAACACCAAAGGCGTGCGGTAGTGCTTTACCTGACCGCCCACCTCAAGCTGGACGCCGAGCCTCCGCAGGTTGAAGAATATCCGGATTGTTGCGATGAGGCTCGCCAGTTTATACCCGAATTGTTTCTCCAGCCGGTCGCGCAGCCGGACGAAAGTGACATACGCGCCAATCGAGCTGGTGTTCAGGAATACTCGGTTTCCAGCGTACCCGACGTCGACGGTTGCGGTCCTTGTGCCGATCGCAACCTTCGCGGCCTCGGGCAAATCGACCGGAATGCCATTGTCGATCGCGAAATGGTTGAGCGTGCCGCCCGGCAGGATGGCAAGCTCGACGTCCGTCCCGGAAACCACCTGCGCAGCGGCGCAGATCGATCCGTCTCCGCCGGCAATCAGGATGCGCTTCGCCCCGTCTGAGACCGCCCGCTTTATCTCTTTCTCGAGGTTTGCCGGCTCGACTTCCCGAACATCAAAACGGCCCGAAGACGTGAGTGCGTCTCGAGCCTTTTCGAAGTTTCCTGCCCCGGGGTTGACGAACGCCGGAATGAGCGAGGCGTCCGCCACCTTGTTGCTCCCGCTTCCTAGTCTGCCGTCCAGAACCCCGACAACGCTGCTCCGTCCGGAGATTCCCGCAGCTTTTCGAAAGCACGCTCGCGGATCTGCCGGATACGCTCACGCGTTACGCCCATCAGTGCGCCGATCTTCTCGAGTGTCATCGCGTCGGAGCCCTGCTCCAAACCGTAATAGAGATGGAGAATCTTCCGCTCGCGGGGCGTCAGGTACTTCCGGAAAACGCGATCGATGAATTCACGCATGAGATGGAAGTCGGTGACTTCTTCGATCTCGGCGCCGTCGACGCCGGCAAATCTTTCTCCAAGCGTGCAGGCCTCGCGGTCGGAACGATCGATCGGAGCGTCGAGCGAGATCTCCGTGGCCGACATCTGCTTCGCTGAGCGAACGGCCTCGGGAGTCTCCTCGAGGAGCCGGCCTATTTCATGGTCTGTGGGATCGCGCTTTAAAACCTGGGAAAGAACCGTCTGTGCGCGGGCGAGCTTGATTAGCTGCGAATTCTGATTGAGTGGGATTCTTACCGATCGGGTCTGCTCTGCAAGGGCTTTGAGAACTGCCTGCCGGACCCACCACACTGCATACGAAATGAACTTTACGCCTTGCTCCGGATCAAATTTTCTGACCGCCTTGAGGAGCCCTTCATTTCCGATCGCCACAAGTTCGCTCAAGTCGAGTCCGTGGCCCTGGTATTTCTTTACGTAGGAGATGACGAATCGAAGATTGGCAGTGACGAGCCGCTCTGCAGCTTTTTCGTCACCCGCCTGCGCCCGGCGCGCGAGGCGACGCTCTTCTTCGGCGTCGCTTATCAGCGGGAGTTTCTGAATGTCCTGTAGATATTGGTCGAAAGCGGTGGAGGGAGACGAACGGAAAAAGCCTTTAGACTTGCTCTCGGCCGAAGTCTGCATAGACGCCCCTTGGCGGCGAATTGTCCGGCAAGCTCTTGGTCAGCTCGCGATGTCAACCCAAGGCGCACGTTAATGACGGGGTATTACAAGGTCAACTGCCACATTTCATGCCAGTTGCGGAATGCCTGTGTTTATTGGGTTCCCTGACATAGGGAAGGCCAGAGGTGGGCCCGTTTGTTACGGAGCGCCTCTCAGGCCGACTCCTTACTGGCGGTCCTTACGGAGCCGCTGGCGGATCTTTGGTCTTCGTTCGGCTGGTTCCACTCAGGATGCCGATGCCGATCAGCACGATCACACCGACCGCGATCCAGGTCGGCGAGATACCGACAAGGTACGCTGCGACAGCCAGACCGAGGATGAGCACGATGAAGCCGACGAGGTAGGTACTGAACGATGACATACTGTTGTCCCTCTTAGGGTTGAACCGTCGTCGAGCAATTGTAGGGCCAGACAAATACTACGGACTGCGGATCGAAATTCGGAGGGCGCCTCAACGCTTCGCCAGTCCTTCGAACATATCAGCCACCGCCCTCAGCTCCGGTATCACGTCCAGCTGAAGCTGAGCCAGGCTCGGCCGATGCTCCTCTTCGCGAGCGACAAGCACAGCCCGCCCGAACTGCCGTCCAAAGCGCGACGCCTGAGCGCATGACGGGGTCCAGATGTCAAGCGTCGCGCCTATGACGTTCCTGCCGGTGTCATCCACAAGGAAGCGGCCGAGATATTTGTTGCCCATGAATACTTCGACGTAACGCGCGAGGGGAAAGATTCTCGGATCGGCGGCAACGATGCCGGGTCGCACCCAGCGACCGCGCCGAGTTGTTCCCTTGAGGCAATACTGCGTCAGCGAGATCGGTATTTCTTCGCCGGAAGTCGCTCGCGCGAAATGCCGTGGGTCCGGAGTTATGCCGAGCGCGCGCATGCGAAGAGCCTCGCGCGCCGAGGCGCGGCGGATGGCTCCTCCGAGCTCTCGGCCTTCGCGAATCACCCTCTTTGCGCTCGCCACCATCGCCGGTCTGGCGTAGACGAATACCGGCTGATGCTTGAGCACAACCTTGCTCGTTGGCAGCCGCATCGCACCGCTCTGAATGAAGACAATGGCAATTACAACGGCGATTGCAAGCCGGATAATTTCGCCACGTTTCATGTGAGCACCTCCCGAACGATGTCGTCAGCTACAGTGACAGCCCAACCAGAGCCCGAACCAGCCATCGCTCCGATACGGCTTGGGAGCGCGTACTCCACCTCACCGCGGCGGGCTTTTTTGTCAGCCCGCATCGCGTCCAGAATCTTCTCGCACGAGATCCCCTCCGGGCGCTGCAGCGGCAAACCCGCGGCGCTCAGGGCGCCACGAATTGCCTCCGACGTTCCGACCTCGGCGATTCCGGCGCGCTCGGCTACGGCACTCTCGAGCGCCATCCCGATCGCCACGGCTTCGCCATGAGCAAGCGCGTATCCGCTCAGAGCCTCGATCGCGTGGCCAATGGTGTGACCGAAGTTCAACACCTTCCTGAGACCACTCTCACGCTCGTCGCGGGCGACTATCCCAGCCTTGATCTCTATGCTGCGGACGACAACGGGAGTGAACGTGTCACTCCCGGCACCGCCAGGCGCGAGGAGGCTTGGAAGCTCCCGCGTCACCGACTCAAAGTAACCCGAGTCGGCAATAGCGCCATGCTTAATCGCCTCGGCAAATCCAGTTCTCAAGAAGTTAAGTGGCAGCGTGGCAAGGGTTTGCGGGTCAACCACGACCAGAACTGGCGCGTGAAAAACCCCCACCAGATTCTTCCCCGCGGGCGTGTCCACCCCGGATTTCCCCCCGATCGAGGCGTCGATCATCCCCAGAAAACTGGTCGGAACCTGCACCACCGGGACGCCCCGCATGAAGGTACCCGCGACAAAACCGGCCATGTCTCCAACCATTCCGCCGCCAAGTGCGACGACGGTCGAATCGCGCCCAAATCCCGCCGAAAGGAGCTCGTCGGTCAGACGACTCCAGGTCTCCCGGGTCTTGTTGGCCTCGCCGGCGGGAATTGTAAAGAGGCCGGCAGAGCCTGGCGGAAACCCACTGACGACCTGCCCACCATGTAAAGGGCCGACATTCGAATCGGTGACGACAGCATACCGGTGGTTGGGAGCAGCCTGCTGCACCATGTCTCCCAATCGGGCCAGCGCCCCCCGCTCAATGATGATCGGGTAGGGAAGAGTGCCAACTACCAGGTTACTTCCCCCGCTCCTGCGCGCACGTTGGCGGCTCTGGCAAGAGTGAAGAGAAGATCGGACAGCCTATTCAGGTAGATCACGACGATCTGAGGTACCTCCACTTCCCGCTGAAGTGTGATCACGCGGCGCTCGGCGCGGCGGCACACTGTGCGAGCGACATGAAGTGCCGCGGCTTTTTGCGTTCCACCGGGAAGAATGAACGCCTTCAATGTCTCGAGCTCGCGGTCGCACGCATCGATCGACCGCTCGAGCTCGGCGATCCGATCATCGCCGATGCGAGCCTTGGTGAGATGCTGCTCCATCTTCTCCTGATCCGGAGTCGCCAGCAGAGCGCCGATACTGAATAAGTCTCGCTGGATTTGCACGAGCACTTCATCAATCTGCGGCATCGATTCAGCGGCGCGAGCGAGACCGACAAATGCGTTCAGCTCATCGACATCGCCGTAGGCCTCGACGCGGGGATGATCTTTCGAAACGCGGCCGCCACCGAAGAGTCCGGTTGTGCCTTCGTCGCCGGTCTTCGTGTAAATCTTCATGATTTGTAATGTGGCTATATTTGGCTCGATGCACGAGATAAAGGACATGACGATCATCGGCGGAGGGCCGACGGGTCTTTTCGCCTCCTTTTATGCGGGCATGCGGGGCGCGACGGCGCAGATAGTCGACACGTTGCCGCAGCTTGGCGGGCAGCTCACCGCCCTTTATCCCGAGAAGTACATCTTCGATGTCGGCGGCTACAGGCAGATCCTGGCAAAGGACCTCGTAAACGCTCTGGCCGACCAGGCCGCCCAGTTCGATTTCCCGTCGTTTCTGAGCCAACACGTCACCGGTCTCGAGGAAGAGGACGGGTACTTCGTCATTGTCACCGAGACGGATCGGTTTCCGAGTCGAGCGGTGATAATCGCTGCGGGAATCGGAGCGTTCAGCCCGCGACGGTTACCCCAGGCGTGCGCGGAGCCGTGGTATGGCCGAGGAATATTCGACAACGTCGCCGACCCGGAGGCGTTTCGGGACCAGCGGATCGTGATCATCGGTGGTGGCGACACCGCGTTTGACTGGGCGCATCAGCTTCGCGATCGCGCGGCCGCGGTGACGCTGGTGCACCGGAGCGACAAGTACCGCGCACATGGAGCCACGGTCGCTGAAGTACGCGCCGCGGTCGAAGCTGGACGAACGACGCTGCTGCCATTTCATGAGCTGCACGACGTGCTCTCGGAAGACGAGCGCCTCACGGGCGTGACTCTGCGCGACGTGAAGACGAAGGAGACTCGCGACGTCGAAGCCGATTCAGTGCTCCCGATGCTCGGCTTCGTGAGCGACATCGGGCCGCTCGCTACATGGGGGTTGACGCTCGAGAAGAACGAGATCGTCGTGAACTCCATGATGGAAACCGGCCGGCCCGGAGTTTATGCGGCGGGGGATATCACCGCTTATCCGGGGAAGCTCAAGCTGATCGCGACCGGTTTCGGGGAAGCCGCGGCCGCGGTCAACCAGGCCTTTCACTGGATTTACCCCGAGAAGAAGGTCAACCCGGGGCACTCATCGAACATGGCCGTGTTCGGACAGAAGGACGACTAGTCCGTAGCTGACCGCGCGAAGGAATGGGGGAGATTTTCGGATCCTATTGCCAGTTTTGGCAATAGCGCCACGAAATTCATCCGCGGCACCGCGTGAGATTGCCAAAAACTGGCAATGAGGTCCGAAAATCTCCCCCAGTCTTCGCGCTAGCTGAACGCCACTCTTGGGTCGGCCTTCGCGTACGCTAGATCGGTTAGGAGATTCACCAACACGAACACGAAACTCAGAAACAGGACTGTCCCGCTTATCGCTGGCAGATCTCGTCGCGCGATCGCATTCACCACGTATCGCCCAATCCCCGGCCAGGAAAAAATCGTTTCCGTAAGAATGCTCCCCGTCAGGTAGTACCCGAAGTCGAGGCCGAGCACCGTCACTATCGGGATGAGCGCGTTTCGCAGCGCGTGGCGCATTACCACTACCTGCTCTCGCAATCCCTTCGCTCGCGCGGTTCGCACGAAATCGCTTCCCAGCACGTCGAGCATCGCCGAGCGCGTGACACGCGCGAGGAACGCAATTGACCGTGAGCCGAGGGCAAGGGCCGGGAGGATCAGATACTTGATTCCGCCGTACCCCGATGGTGGTAACCACTTCAGAGTCACCGCGAATATCAGGATCAGAATCAATCCGACCCAGTAGACCGGGAACGAGATCCCGAGATACGCCAGGCCGAGTGACAAGCGGTCGAACCATCCCCCCGGATTGCGCGAGCTCAGCACTCCTATGGTAATTCCGAGTATCGAAGCGAGAAGCATTGCCGACCCCGCTAGCAACAGGGTTTTCGGAAATCGCTCGCGAATGTCCTGGATGATCGGGCGTTGGGTGATGTACGACCGCCCCAGATCGCCGCGCAGAACGCCGCCCATGTAGAGCGCGAACTGCTTCATCACGGGCTCGTCGAGATGCAGCTCCTTCCTCAGCCGCGCGATTGTCTCGGCGTCCGCGCGCTCACCGACCATGTCCTGTACCGGGTCACCGGGCGCGACATACAACAGCAGGAATACGACGATCATGACGCCGAGGAGCGTCGGAATCGAGAGGACGAGCCGGCGTACGATGAAGGCGAACAATTATCCGATCACTGCTGCTGTTGGCGCTTGATCTGGACACTCGTCCAGGATTGTCCCGTAAAGATGGTCGGAACCTTGAACCCGGCTATCCACGGCTGGATGCCGTACAGCTCCTTGTAGAAGAACAGGTAGATCATCGGCGCATCGTTGTAAGCCATCAGGTCGGCGTCGCGGTACATCGTTACGCGCTTTGCTTCGTCCGGCTCGCGGCGAGCGTCGGACACGAGCTTGTCGAATGTTGGATTGGAGTAGAACGAGACGTTTCCGCCAACGCCCTTGTTGGTGCTGTGAAGCAGAGGATAGAGAAAATTCTCGGCGTCCGGGTAATCGGCGAACCAATCCTTGAGCGCCATATCAGTTTGTCCTGCGCGTGCGGCCTCCCGCATTGACGACGCATCGCGTTGCACGAGTTTCACGCGAACACCCGCGTCCGCAAGATTCGCCTGAATCGTCTGCGCGATGCGCGGGAACGGCGCCGTCTGAGATGACCACAGCTCGATGTCGATCCCATTCTTGTGCCCGGCGTCGGCGAGCAATTGCTTCGCCTTCGCGACGTCGCGGGTGTAGCCCTTCCTTGTGGAATCTCCCCCTGGTAGCGCAGGGGGGATGACACCCGCCGCGAGATTGCCGCGGCCGCTCATGATGCCGTCGAGGATCCCGCGAACATCCGTTGCATAGTTGAGCGCCTGGCGAACGCGTGCATCCTTGAGAGGTCCGCGCGTGGTGTTGATTGCGACATACAGCATTCTCAGCGCGGGTGCCGACTCGAGCATCGCTTTCTTGTCGTCGGTCTCTTCCCAGTTGCGCGTCTCTCCTTCCGGGACATAGAGCACGTCGACATTACCTGATTCGAATTCGGCGACTGCTGTGCTTGGCTCGGGGATGATGCGCGCTCTCAGCGAATCGGCCTTCGGTGCACCGCCCCAGTAGCTGTCATTCTTTGCGTAGAGGAGATAGTCGTCGTGCTTCCACTCGACGAACTTCCAGGGTCCCGTGCCAACCGGGTGCTCGCCAAAGTTCGCGGGCACCGAATCGGGAACGATCGAGGCGACCGGCATGGCCAGCAGCTTCGGAAAAATCCCGAACGGCTCGGCCAGTCGCATGACCACTGTGCTGTCGTTAGGTGCGGAGAGTCCGGCGATGGTTTTGC
>JBDSVO010000150.1:0-3509 GCA_039927215.1 Gemmatimonadaceae bacterium | reverse complement strand
AGCGCGGTGTTCATGGGACTGCTGAAAGCCGGCGATCACATTCTCTTTGTGAATCACACGTACGGCCCGACAATCCGGCTTGCCCGATACCTGAAACGGTTTGGAATCGAGCACACTCTGCTTCTCGACATCGAGCCTGAAGATGTCAAACGTGCGCTCTTATCGAATACGAAGCTGATCTGGCTCGAGAGCCCGGGGACGATGACCTTCCGCACTCTCGACCTTGCCGCGATCGCGAGCATTGCACGCGAACACGGAGCGCTCACCTCCATAGACAACAGCTGGGCGTCGCCGCTCTTTCAGAAGCCCATGACGCACGGCGTGGATATCGTCGTGCACTCCGCAACGAAATACATCGGAGGGCACAGCGACGTTGTTGCAGGAGCGGTGATCACGAGCGCCGAGCTGATGGAAAAGATTTACCCGGTATTTCTGTTGAATGGCGGGATACTGCACCCATTCGATGCGTGGCTTCTGCTACGTGGGCTGCGCACGCTGCCTGTGCGTATGCAGCAGCACGAAGCTGACGCACGCCTTGTCGCGGAGTATTTGAAAACCCGCGCTGATGTGAGCGCGGTGAATCATCCCGTGTTCGGTGAGCCATCAGCATCGCTCACCGGTTATTCGGGAGTGTTCAGCTTCGAGATCGCTAATGGTGAAGTCGATGAAGTGCGCCGGTTTATCGACGGACTGAAGCGATTTCGCATAGGCGTGAGCTGGGGCGGAGTCGAGAGCCTTGTGATCTCACCCAACAGGGGCGACAATCTCGCATCGCTCGATGCACAGCGACTTCCACACGGGTTGGTCCGCGTCTCGATTGGCCTGGAAGGAGCCGACATCCTGATAGAGGACATCGCGGCTTCGCTCGACGCGCTCGCGTCATAGGCAGTCGGGGATGAGCCGGCTCCCGAGTACTCAGCGGGTAGACCCGCCAACGCTTCGTCTCTCGGCAGCAGAGCGAAGGCTGGTTCAGCAGCTCCGTACGCCGGCTGCAGTACAACGTTGGCTGAACGATCTCCCGTACAACACCGAGCCCGCCGGTGACACGATGCGCGGATTTCGCGGTGTGGTGCGCACGCGAACCGTACACTGTCTCGAGGCGGCCCTCTTTGCCGCCACGGTTCTCGAGCAGCATCGATATCCCCCGCTGATACTCGGTTTCGAATCGATCGATCTGCTCGACCACGTGATCTTTGTGTACCGCACGCGCACCGGATGGGGGTCAGTCGCCCGCTCACGCGATCCCGGCTTGCACGGACGCAAACCTGTTTTCAAGACGCCGCGCGCGCTCGCATTGAGCTACGCGGAGGGTTACGTGGATCACACTGGCCGTATCAAGGGCTACGCGGTGCTCGACCTTCGTGTGCTCGATCCGTATGACTGGCGATTGTCCGACAAGAATGTCTGGAAGGTCGAGCAGCTTCTCCGCGACTGGCCGCATCGGCCCATCGTCTCGTCCGATCGGCTCTTTCGGGAAAGGCACCGCCGCTACCGCGATTTTGTGCGAAAGAACGGCTACAAGCCTTGGAAGTACTTCAAGGGACGAGAGCGATGGACTGCTCTGCCGCCCGAATTCAGAAAGCGCGGGTGAAGTAGTAATGCATTGGCTTTGGCAGCTCGCTTAATCCATAATTCGGGCACTCCAATCTGAGGAGACGCATCTGACGTCCGATCTTCAGAGTCAGCTGCAGGAAGTACTCGGTACCGCCTATAGGATAGACCGCGAGCTCGGCGGTGGGGGAATGTCGCGTGTGTTCGTCGCGACAGACACCGAGCTCGGTCGCCAGGTGGTAATCAAGGTTCTGCCGCCCGATCTCTCCGCCGGATTGAACACCGACCGCTTTCGCCGCGAGATCCAATTCGCAGCGCGCCTTCAGCATCCGCACATCGTTCCCCTTCTTGCAGCCGGCGCACGCGGAGACCTCCTCTACTACACGATGCCGTTCATCAGCGGCGAAGACCTCCGCAGCAGGCTAGCGCGAACAGGCGAGCTCCCGGTGGACGAAGCGACGAGAATCCTCCGTGAAGTCGCTGATGCATTGAGCTACGCACACTCGCAGGGATTGGTGCATCGCGACATCAAGCCCGCGAACATTCTCATCTCTCGCGATCACGCGCTCGTCACCGATTTCGGCGTCTCGAAAGCTCTGAGCAATGCGGTGGATGATGCCTCACTCCCAGCCGATGCGGATGCGACTACTCTCACGTCAATCGGCGTTGCGCTCGGCACGCCCGCGTACATGGCGCCCGAGCAGGCCGCAGCAGACCCGATGGTGGACGCACGCGCTGACATCTACGCGCTTGGCGTTGTGGGGTACGAGCTGCTCGCCGGAAGAACTCCTTTCGCGGGACTTGATGCGCAACGGGTTCGCTCAGCTCATATAGTGACGACGCCCGCACCCGTCAGTCAGCACCGGCGGCAGCTTCCACCAGGACTCGATGCAGTCATCATGCGCTGCCTGGAGAAGCATCCTTCGGATCGGTGGCAATCCGCCGATGATTTGCGCCTTGCGCTCGAGCCCTATGCGGTGACGACCGGCGCGACCGCGCCTGCCCGGATGGTTTCACAAACGTCATTTCTATGGACATCCCAGCGTATCGCTGTGGCTGCGGCAATCGTCGGAGTTCTCGTCATGGGTCTCATCGCCAGTGCAATTGGATTTCGTCGTGGCGGTGATTCAATCGTGATTGGGAATACTCGCCAGGTCACTAATGCACCGGGGCTCGAGGTTCATCCCGCCCTTTCTCCTGATGGCCGCATGGTCGCGTACATCGCAGGTCCGTGGGACAGATCTCGTGTTTACGTGAAATCGCTCGCCGGTGGACGTGCCATAGCACTTACCGATAGTACGACAGACGCCTACTGGCCACGCTGGAAGCATGACGGATCGGCGATTCTCTACGGGTCGCGAAGACGCAATTACGTCATCCCGGTTCTGGGCGGCGTTCCTACCCTGGTGCCTGGCCTGGACACGCTCCTGGGCTGCGCTCCATCGCACGCCGGCGATCGTGTCGCATGTACCAACCGGGAGAGCGGCGCACTCGTCATTGCTGGTTCCGAAGGAGAGAATGCACGCGTAGTGCCGCAGACTGCAGGCAGTGACGGTGTGATGGCGACTGACTGGTCTCCCGATGACAAGCTCATCGCCTTCGCGCGCAATAGTCTGCCTTTCCTCGGCGTAGGCGAGCACATCGGGAACCTCGCACCGTCATCCATCTGGGTGGTGCGTGCCGACGGCGGTACTCCGGTCAGGATAACTGAGACAACACATCTCAACACGAGTCCTGTGTGGACACCGGATGGGTCGATTCTTTTCGTCTCCTCGGCCGGTGGGAATCGCGACGTTTACATGCAGCCTATCAACAGCGACCTCACTCCACACGGTGAGCCTGTGCGGCTGACTACAGGACTCAATGCGCACTCGATTTCAATCGACCGGTCGGGAAATACGCTTGCCTACAGTGTCTTCAATACGGTCGCGAATGTTTGGTCGGCGCCGATCACCAAT
>JBDSVO010000149.1:0-4121 GCA_039927215.1 Gemmatimonadaceae bacterium | reverse complement strand
GGCAGCTCTTCCATCTGCACGCCCTTGTACCAGTCGAGCGCAATCGCGCAGGCAAGCGCATCGTGTTGAAAGTTGATCGTGTCCGCCGGCAGCGCGGGCCATAGGGCCTTCTTGTGCGGCGGAGTGTCCTCGTCTTTCGCAAATGCTTTCGCCTGCGCGGCGATCAGCTCGCCGAGCGGCCCGGCTTTGGCGATCTGCGCGAGGTCCGCGCGCCCAATGAACGTTTCGACAGTCACCGAGAGCTGAACGAGAGTCGGAAATGATCGCTCCAGGACAAGCCGCGACGATTCCACATCGACCTGAATGTTGTAATCCCCCTCGTTCGTCACTGTCGGATAGCCCTCCTTCGGCGGGAAGACAAAGCCACCCATCAGGACGAGGTTCGCGCGCGATAGAATTCCCGGAGTCCGGCGCTCGAGAAGGGCGAGATTCGTGAACGGTCCAATTCCAACGATGATCGCGCCCGCTTCGACGTTTTTTTCGAGAAGATCGAGCGCAGCGTCGAGAGGGCCCGGGATCGGATCGATCGGCTCGGGCCAATAGTGGGATTCCTCGGGGAGCTCGGGCCAGGAGCGATAGCAGCCGAGTGATGCGTCGGCGCCCGCGGCGAGTGGGACGTCATGACGACCTGCCTGCTCCAGCGCGTAACGCGCGTACCCCGCGCGCTTGCCGCCGTGCTCGGCGACAGTTGTAACCCCAACCAGCTCGACATCCGGCCAGGCGAGCGCCATCGCCAGCGCGCAGAGGTCGTCGATGTCCCCGCCAAGATCAGTATCTATGTGCAGTTGTGGCAACTCGCTGCCCGTTCGAGACGCGCGTCGGTTACGATGCCGCAGCGTCTGGCTTATCGCCTTTCCGCCAGATCCGTCCAATGAGGGCAGTGAGCGCCACGGTAGCCGCGATGCGCAGCGGTTGAGTGAGCTTCGTGATGATGTACGCCGCTGTCCACGCACCGGCCTGCCCCGTTACGCCGCCCGGAGCCCAGCCGAGTCGGATCGCGAGGTACGCGCCGATCATGACGACTGTGAAAAGTACGAGGTAGAGAACCACGGCGATTGCGCCGTACTCGGCGAAGACCTGCTTGAGGGTGGTGCGCATAATTACGACTACGGGTGACGGCGAAGGAAAGGTTTCGCGCTAAAGATAATCGCGCGGTCGCGAGAGCGTCGATGCTCTATCGTCCACCGTACCATCCGCTTTGAATTGCAACGAGATCAAGCGGATTCACAGTGAGCGCGCCATAGCGAGCGGTCCAGTGGAGGTGAGGACCGGTCACGCGTCCCGTCGCTCCAATGAGACCGATTTCCTGTCCGCGCTCGACGGTCTCACCTTCGGAGACGAGCGTTTTGCTCAGATGGAAGTAACCCGTCACCACGCCGCCGCCGTGATCGATGTACACGACATTTCCGGCGAGAAAGAAATTGTCGACGAGCGCGACAACTCCGCGGTTCGCAGCACGCACAGGTGCGCCGAGACCGCCGCGGAAATCGACGCCGAGGTGTCTGCTCGTCAGCACGCCATTGAAGGAACGGCCCGAGCCGAAGCGACTTGTGACGGCCGACGTGCGCGGGCGAAGGAATGACGTCGTCCACATTGGAGGAGTCGAGTGCGATCGTCGCCCCACTTCGCGAGCGCGAGCAGTCTCGCGATCGATTCGCGCCTGCGTCTCCGTATTTAGGGGGCGCGTGAAGCGGGAATTAACAGACAACCGCCGCGGTCGTCCTCGTCGCGCGCCCGCTCGTGGGCGAGGCGGACGCGGGAGCTTCGCCCACACTCTCGAGGTATCGGTCGCACCAGATTTGTAATCGACGATCACTCGAGCCGCAACGCTGTCATTCGCGTCAACCGGAATCCCTCCGATTGCGCGCCAGATTCCGGCGTCCCGCGTGAGGAAGTGCAGTTGCTCGCCAGCCATCTCGCCGCGGATGGCGACGATCGAATCTCCCGGCGCCGAAAGCGTCAGCCGAACGATCGAGCCCGGTGCGACCACTGCAGGCGCAACGCTCAGACGAGGAGCTTGAGCGGAGAGACTGCTTGTAATTGCAGCAAAGAACAGAGCTGCAAAGAATTGCGGACTGCGCACTAATTCCGGACTTCGCACCAACTTCGTTCTGCGGACTTCGCTCTGACTACTTGGCGTCACTTTGCCCCTGGGCATGATTCGATCAATTAATACCCGGAGTTCGGCAATGCGTGCAATCGGCACGCGAGTAAGGCTCAGTTCGGCGCGATGCAACAAATAGTCAGCGGACGCGGCGCGGTTCGTAGAAGGTAAACCGGCCTGCAACAGTATCGACAACTACGCGAACCCAACCAATCTCGGGAGCGCCGAACGTCTCGAATCTCGTGAAATTCGGGTAAGCTCGGCCCGACGTGTCCTTCAGCGGATGATCGACACGCTGCTCGTGCGAGTCTCCGTGAATCACCAGCACCTCTCCGCCGAACGCGCCGGCGTGCATCCTCAGCCGCCCCACTAGATTTGCGTAAGGCCTCTTCGGACCCGTCTCGCCTGGCGGATTCTCAAAATACATGTCGGCGTGCATCGCGATCACCACGCCTTTCGCCGACATCGCTCGGGCTTTCGCGAATGCAGAATCGATCCACGCAATCGCCGCGCGCTCCCGGCGCACGACTTCAGCGTCGTTCGCCGAGGTTCGTCCGCGAAAGGGCATGCTCGCATTGCCGGAGCCGACGATGTGCACGGTCGTGAACACAAACCCGCCGCGCGTCCACCGCGCATTCTCCGGAAACTCGGCGAATGCTGCGTCCTGCGCCTGCGATTCGAGCGCGATTGGATGGCGGCCCAGACTGGCTTTTGGATGACTGAAGAAAATTCTGCGGAGGCGCGCGAGACGGTCGAGCGGCGCGTACCCACCCTCTTTGTACGTGTGACAATCGGTCCACTCGTTATCGCCCGGGGTGTAGATCACCGCGCGGTCTACCGTGTTCATCGTGTCGAGCTTCTCTTTGTAAGCCGAATCCGTGCACGGGTACCACTGAATGTCGCCAACGTGAATCAGCCATTCGACGTTTGATTTGTTGACGTCGTCGAGCACCTGCCTGAAGGCCGGCATTTCGTTCCGCTGATAAGGCGCGTCGCCGAATACGCCGAACGCAAAGCTGTTGGCTGGGAGCTGCCCTGCTGGATTCAATGGCGGAGACGGTGGCGACCGGTCGCACGCAACAATTATCAGCGGTGCGACGATGCAGGCGATTGCCCGTGCCGAGCGTCCGTGCCTCATCTGGAAGTAGGGTCGGTTTTCGAGATGAGTGTTTCTCCCCTGATCAGGCACTCTATTTTGACAGCGGGCACAATCTGATGAGATATTGGACTTTCAGTTGGAGAGTGGGATGTCGATGCGGGGCGAAGCAACTTGACCGCCCCACTCCCGCGAGGGATCCTGCCGATAGAACTTCTTGAGCTCGGCGTACAACAGCGGATGCCGCAGCTGAAGCTCCGCCGGCTTCTCGAAAAAGAACTCCGTAGCCACGGCAAAGAACTCCGCGGGATTCGTCGCTCCGTACGAATCAAGAAATGACGGCTCGCCCGCATCGTCGAGCCTCCTGAGCCTCTCGTACTCCTGGCCGAGTACGCGAGCCCACGACACGTACTGCCGCTGTGTGGGAAGGAGGGGCGTGCCGTCGGTGTGATTGTCCTCGAAGTCGAGCTGATGAGCGAACTCGTGCAGCACTACGTTGCTTCCGGTCCCGTACATCCGTGAGCCGTGAAGCGCCGCATCCCACGCAAGGACAACGGCGCGCAGCTGTTGCTGGGTATGTCCGAGCCGGACTTCGTCCTCTTCGGACCAGATCCCTCCGCCAACCGGCCGCTCCTCGGTTGCGACGTAGCTGCTCGGGTAGACGAGAATGCTCGTGACGCGGGGATAGTAGTCGGCATCGCGGCGGCGGAGCAGGAGCATACACGCCTGCGCCGCGATCGTCACGCGTATCTCGTCGGTGAGCTCGAGCCCGCCGCATCCCTCCCAGTGCTTCTCGCGGAGAAAAACCTGGATGTGCCCCTCGAGCTCCTTCTGGTCGACAGGAGGCAATCGAGAAAACGACGACACGTTCCGCGAGATTATGGCGCGCCACTCGGGCGGAAAGGGCCGAGCTCGAAGGAG
>JBDSVO010000148.1:0-3469 GCA_039927215.1 Gemmatimonadaceae bacterium | reverse complement strand
CGGCGCCTTCCGCCGGCGCTTCAGGCGTGTTGAACGCCGAAACTCCCCACGGATCGCCAAGCAGCAGGTCGTGTGTCGCTATCTCCCGGTCTCCACCGGGATTGCGCTGAGTGTACGTCCCGTCGGCTGCCAGGTCCCACGCGAGCGTATTGTCCCCGAGACATAGAGTGAGCAGCGAACAGAATCGGCCGCGCAGCTCGGGATCATCGATCGGCGCGACTGCTTCTACTCTGCGGTCGAAATTGCGCGGCATCCAGTCCGACGACCCGAAGTAGTACTCCTCGTCTCCGCCGTTCGCGAAAAAGAACACGCGCGAGTGCTCCAGAAAACGGCCGACGATGCTTATCACCTTGATACGGTCGCTGACTCCGGGCACACCAGGGCGGAGACAGCAGATCCCACGCACGATGAGATTTATTTCCACTCCGTTCTGAGACGCCGAGTAGAGTGCATCGATGAGCTCGGCGTCGACGAGTGAGTTCATCTTTGCGATGATCTTCGCCGGGTGCCCTTCCGTCGCCGCGACGGCTTCTCTGGCAATCAGCTCGATGAAGCGCCGGCGCATGTTCGACGGTGCCACAATCATCTTTCGGAACAGACTCTGCCGGGAAAAACCCGTTAGCGCATTGAACAAGTCGGTGAGGTCTGCGCCAACTGACTGGTTCGCCGTAAACAATCCGATGTCGGTGTATGTGCGTGCCGTTTTCGAGTTGTAGTTCCCGGAGCTGATGTGTCCATACCTTCTGATGGCGCCTGACTCGCGCCGTACGACGAGCGTTGTCTTGCTGTGAGTCTTGAGGCCGGCGAGACCATACGATACGTGAACCCCCGCGCTCTCGAGTGTTCGCGCCCATGCGATATTGTTGGCTTCCTCGAACCTCGCCTGCAGCTCGATGAGCACAGTCACCTGCTTGCCGCGATTTGCCGCGTCAGTCAGCGCCCGGACGATCACCGTGTCGCCGGACGTGCGGTACAGAGTCATTTTGATCGCGAGAACGTCGGGGTCGACTGCAGCGCTTGTCACAAAGCGCTCGACGGTGGTCGCAAACGCGTCGAACGGGTGGTGGACCATCACGTCTTTCTGCGCGATCACATCGAATATCGAACGCGTCGGATCGCGTAGCTCTTCCGGTGTGTGCTGTACGAGGGGCGGATCGCGCAGCTCCGGAATCTCCAGCGCGGCGAGAGCGTGAAGATCGCCGAGGTCGAGCAGCGGACCGGTTTCGACTACGTCGTCATCCGTGAGCGGCGGCATCTCGGGCGGCCTGTCCTCCTGGAGCTCATCGAGGAGGAGCTTGCGCAATGAGGCTGGAATTCCTTCCTGGACTTCAATTCTCACGACTTCAGAGAACCTTCGCTGGAATACCTGCTCCTCGATGAGAGCGAGGAGATCGTCATCCTCCTCGAAGTTCGGCAGCTCGAGATCGGAATAGCGCGTAACGCGAAACGCGTAATGGCCCTTGACCTCCATGCCCGGGAACAGTGCGCCCAGGTTCGCGCCGATCACCTGCTCGAGCGGGATGAACTCCAGGTCGCGGCCGGCGGGCACCCAGCGAGGAAGTGTCTTCGGGACCCTGACCCGCGCGATGTGGTCGACGCCGCGCTCCGGGTCATAGAGCTGCACCGCCAGCGCCAGCGAAAGATTCGAGATATACGAAAACGAGTGGCCCGGCTCGACGGCGAGAGGCGTGAGAACCGGGAAAACCTGAGTCTCGAAAAACTCGTCAACCGACTGGCACTCTGACGTTGTCAGGTCGTTCATTCCAACGAGCTTGATTCCCTGCTCCTCGAGTGCGGGCAGCAGGAGATCGTGCAGGCAGTGACGCGCATCGCGGACCAGTCGCCCGACCCGGTCCTGGATGGCGGCGAGCTGCTCCTGAGGTGTCATTCCGTCAGGCGGAGTCAGCCTCGCTCCCGTCGCGACCTGCCGTCTCAGGCCGGCGACGCGCACCATGTAGAACTCATCGAGGTTGGTGCTGAAAATCGCCAGAAACTTGAGCCGCTCCAGGAGCTTGTTTCGCTCGTCGAACGCCTCGTGCAGCACGCGTCCGTTGAACTCGAGCCAGCTCAGCTCACGATTTATGAAAAGTGACGGATCGTAAGTCACGGTTTACCGGTACCCGGGGATTAAGTGAGCAGCGGTATCTCTTTCGGCAACAAGCGTCGGGTTCTCGAAGAGCTTCACAAGGATCATCCCCGCAACAAATCCGCCGATGTGCGCCCAGACTGCGACGCCACCGGAGACCTCCGGCCGTACGCTCATGAGCTCCGGCAAGCCGCTTATCACCTGCCAGGCGAACCACCACAGAAGCACCGCCCAGGCCGGAATTGGAATAATGCGAAAGAAGATGATGAAAAAGAAAAACATGCGAACACGCACTTTTGGGTACAGCACGAGATAGGCGCCCAACACTCCCGAAATTGCGCCCGATGCCCCAACCGTCGGGACCGGGGAGCCCGGCTGAACCAGTATGTGTGCCGCCGCAGCCGCAAGTCCGCACAGCAGATAGAAAACGAGAAAGCGAAGCCTTCCCATACTGTCCTCGATATTGTTTCCAAAGACCCAGAAGAAAAGGCAGTTGCCGAGCAGGTGCCCCCAGCCTCCATGCAAAAACATGGAGATGAGCGGAGTGAAAATATTTACCTGCTCATTGTCGATGACGCACGCCCACCCATCGCCCAGCGGAACACCGGTTCCAAGCCTCGCCTGATGCGTGATCTCCCCCGGAACCATCCCGAGGTTACAAATGCTGAACGCCAGCTGCTCCTCGTCGAAGCCGGCGCCCTGAACGAACACCCACGTGCCAATGAGCGCCGCGAGTATCGCGTACGTCATAACGGGCGTGCGAAGCGTTTGATGCTCGTCGCTGAGTGGTATCATTTGGCGTGCGAATGAGACATCAGATCAAGATTAGCTGGAAGTCGGCCAGACGTCGCTGGTTCTGGTCCGGAAATCGCGCCGTTTTGGCAGAGATTAGCGGCCCCGGGATTGCCTCTTACCGGGCGATGAACAGTAAAGAATACCCCACAAAGAGGAATACATGGCAGACAAGGTAATTGGAATCGACCTGGGTACGACCAACTCAGTCGTCGCCGTCATGGAAGGCGGCGACCCGGTAGTTATTCCCAATGCAGAAGGTGGTCGCACAACGCCTTCGGTAGTCGGCTTCACAAAGGACGGGGAGCGCCTGGTCGGCCAGATCGCAAAACGACAAGCCGTAACCAACCCGCAAAACACCGTCTTCTCGATCAAGCGATTCATGGGCCGCAAGATGAGCGAGGTCAAGGAAGAAGCCGGGCGCGTGCCGTACAAAGTCGCGCCGGGCTCGAATGACGTTTCCATGGTCGAGGTACAGGGCAAGCGTTACTCGCCCCCCGAGATCTCGGCGATGATCCTTCAGAAGATGAAGCAGACCGCCGAAGACTACCTCGGCTACAAGGTCGAGAAAGCGGTCATCACGGTGCCCGC
>JBDSVO010000147.1:0-13664 GCA_039927215.1 Gemmatimonadaceae bacterium | reverse complement strand
TGCTGCAGGGACCCGCCCTGGAAGCGTCCAGGGCGACAGCCGTGATATCGTCATCGTCTCCACCACCGACGTCCACGGCCACATACGCGCCTGGGATTACTATGCGGACTCCGCGGAAGCATCGCGCGGGCTGTCGCGGGCCGCGACGATCATTGATTCGGTGCGCGCAGCAAATCCAGCGCGCGTGATTCTGCTGGACGCCGGAGACCTGCTGCAGGGGAACCCGTTCGCCTATGTTGCCGCGCGCGTAGCGCCGGAGCGGCCGAGCCCGATAGTGACAGCCATGAACGTGATGCGCTACGACGCGGCCGCGATAGGCAACCACGAGTTCAACTACGGAGTTCCGTACCTGCAGGGTGCCATCTCACAGGCGCGCTTTCCGTTCCTGTCGGCGAACACCTACCTCCGCAATGGCTCGCACGCTTTCCGGCCGTGGACGATTGTCAATCGACAAGGCGTCAAAGTCGGCATCATCGGCGCTACCACTCCGGGAGTAATGCTGTGGGACGCCGACAAAGTTCGTGGGCGGTTGAGAGTCGCCGACATCGTTCCCGCGGTGCGAGCAGCAGCTCTCGAGGCGAAGGCTGCAGGTGCAGATCTCGTGGTCGTCACCGTTCACTCGGGATTGGATGAGCCATCGAGCTACGACACAGTGACGACGGGAATCCCAAGCGAGAATGTCGCGGCGCGAATCGCGCGCGAGATTCCCGGCATAGACGTCGTAGTCTACGGGCATTCACACAAGGAAAAGCCGCAGCTCAAAATCGGCACGACGCTGCTAGTTCAACCGAAGAACTGGGCGACGAGCGTGGGCATCGCGCATCTGCAGGTGGTGCGGAGTGGCCGGGGATGGCGAGTCGCCGATTCGCGGGGAACCGTCGTCCAGGCTGCTGGGCATACTGAGCAAACTTCGGTGCTTGCTGCCACCGACGAGAGCCACCGGCGGACAGTTGCGTACGCCAATACCTCCATCGGCTCGACACCAGTCGCCTGGAGAGGAGACTCAGCGCGGCTGCGCGACACGCCGCTCATCGACTTCATTCTCGAGACAGAGCGCAAAGCAGCAGGCGCCGATCTCGCGTCCACTGCGGCCTTCACGCTCGATGCGTCGCTCGACGCCGGGCCGGTCACAGTCGCCGAGCTTGCGCGACTCTACCCGTACGACAACACGCTCCGCGCTGTGAAAATCAGCGGGAAGCAGCTTCGCGACTATCTTGAATTCAGCAGCCGCTACTACAAGTCGGTGGAGCAGACGCCAGCCGGCCTGCGGCCGGTCGTCGATCCTGCGATTCCCGGCTACAACTTCGACATTATCGGCGGCGCGGACTACACGATCGATCTGACGCGACCCGTTGGTTCGCGAATCACGTCACTCGCCGTGAAAGGCCGGCCCGTGGCGGAGCGCGACAGCTTCACTCTCGCGCTGAACAATTACCGGCAGTCCGGTGGCGGCGGGTACGCAATGCTCCATGGCGCTCCCGTGGTTTATGACAAGCAGGAGGACATCCGCCAGCTGTTGATCGACCAGGTTCAGACGAGACGCACAATCCGGCCGCAGGATTTTTTCACGCAGAACTGGAATCTCGTGTATCCCGGCTCCGCGGCCGCACGGGCAACGGGCGGCGCGCAATCAGGCGATAGTCCACGCGCCCGACCGCTCGCGGCCGGTGTGCCCCGACTTCGCATTATCGCGACGAACGACTTCCATGGCGCTCTGGAGCCGCGACCCGACGCTGGTGGAGTCATGAGGGGAGGCGCGGCATATGTCGCCGCCATGATCGAAGCGGCGCGGAAGGAATGCACCCCCGTATGCCAGACTCTGCTCCTCGACGGTGGGGACATGTTCCAGGGGACGCCCGCGTCGAATCTCGCGTTCGGACGCCCCGTTGTGGACTACTACAACCGCATGGGCTATGTCGCCGCCGCGCTCGGCAACCATGAATTCGACTGGGGCACGGATACTCTCCGCGCCCGAATGAACGATGCGAAGTACGCGATACTTGGCGCGAATGTCAGATACACGGACGGTCGCGATGTTCCCTGGATTCGCGATGACACCCTGGTAACCCTCGGCAGTACGAAAGTCGGAGTGATAGGGTTCGCAACCGTGCTTACGCCGACCACTACACGGGCCGCCAACGTCGTCGGACTTCGGTTCGACGATCCCGCGCCGATAGTCAGCGCCCGCGCGCGAGCGCTGCGCGAGCGCGGCGCGGACTTGATCGTGGTGATCGCTCACGCCGGCGCGTTCTGCAGTTCCACGGGTACCCCAAGCTGTGAAGGTGAGATAATCGAGTTTGCGGGAAAGCTGACCGAGCGGGTCGACGCGATTGTCAGCGGTCATACACACAGTCTTATGGATTACTCCGCCAACGGAGTTCCAATCGTCCAGGCGCGCTCGAACGGACGCGCGGTGGCCGTGATCGACATTCCGCTCGAGAACGGAAAGCCCGTGGCGGGCACTTTCGAGGAAGTCCGCGATGTCGTGGCGTCGGCGATTGCGCCGGATCCCCAAATCGCCGCGCTCGTAAGCGACGCGACCGCCCGCGTGGCGCCCTTCGTCAACCGCAGAGTCACCGCGATTGCAACGACCCTCAGCCGCGAGGGAGCGCAGTATCCGCTTGGGAACCTGATAGCCGATGCGCAGCGGTGGGCAGGGAAAGGTGACATTGCGATCATGAATAACGGAGGCATTCGCGCGAATCTTCGCGCCGGAACTGCGACGTACGGCTCACTGTTCGAGGTGCAGCCATTCGGGAATGTTCTCTACAGCCTGAAGATGACAGGTTCGCAGCTGAGGGAGTATCTGGAGCGGTTGGTCAACCGCGACGAGCTGAGGGCGCACGTCAGTGGCGTTACCATCGGATACAATCCGGAGCTGCCCCGTGGGAAGCGGATTGGATCACTGACTTTTCCCGCCGGCCGCACGCTCGCAGAGGGTGCGATCTACAACGTCATCGTCAATGATTTCCTTGCCACCGGCGGTGAAAACCTCGTCCCACCCCAGGGGGCGCGCATGACTCCGCTGAACGTCTCTGATCTCGACGCGTTCGTCGGTTACCTGAGAAAACTTCCGTCGCCGGTGCGCGCTCCCGCCGAGGCGCGCATCTTCATCACTCAGTGAGCGACGGCCGCACGGCGTACCGCGTTTACGTGGATTCGCGCCCGGTCGACCTCCCCGTGTCAGCAACGGTCATCGACGCTGTGGAGGCGGCGAATCCCGGACTTGCCGAAGCGGTGCGAGCAGGAATAAAAGCGGTGACCGACAGTCGCGGGCTTCCGATTGCGTCAGATGCGCCTGTTCACGGCGGAGCAATTCTGCGCGTCGTTTCAGCACGACACGGCGACGCCTGACGCGGTTGACGAGCTTTTGCTTTATCAGTTGATACGATAGAATCGTGGATGCTGACGTCCGACAAACTCCGCCGCCTTCCTAAAGCGGAGCTGCACTGCCATCTAGACGGATCGGTGCGGCCCGCCACGCTGATCGAGCTCGGCCGTGAGTACGGTGTCGCGTTACCCGTCGAGAGCGCCGACGAGCTTCGCGACTATATGCTCGTTGACGACGCCGAGACGCTGGAAGATTACCTCGCCCGATTCGAAGTGACGATCTCAGTCCTGCAAACCGCCGAGGCAATCGAGCGCGTGGCGTACGAGCTGGGCGAAGACGCTGCAACGGACGGCGTCCGCTACATCGAGGTGCGCAACGCTCCCATTCTGAACTCACGACTGAAGCTTTCGTCGGCGGAAGCACTCGAGGCGCAGCTGCGCGGGCTCGCGCGCGCGGAAGCCGATTTTGGAATTGTGGCCCGCTCCATTGTCATCTCCATCAGGCAGTCATCGCCGATGGTGTCGCTCGACGTTGCGCGTCTCGCCGTCGAGTATCGCGACCGCGGAGTGGTGGCGTTCGATCTTGCCGGCGGTGAGCTAGGGTTTCCGGCTGCCGCACACGCGATGGCGTTTGCATATGCGCGCGAGAACAACCTCGCGGTCACCGTCCATGCGGGCGAAGGCGACGGCGCGGGTTCCGTCAGGCAAGCCGTGCATGCCTGCTGCGCCAACAGGATCGGGCACGCAACTCGACTGATCGAAGATTTAGAGCTCACGCAGTACGTGAACGATCGCCGCATTGGCCTGGAGATCTGCCTCACCAGCAACGTGCATACAGGGGCAGCGGCTTCTTATGAGCTTCATCCGTTGCGGGCGTACTTCGACCGAGGGATGAACGTGACGCTCAACACTGATAACCGACTGATGAGCGGCACAACTTTGACCGATGAGTATCTCTATGCGGCGAAGTATCTCGATTTTACGTTCGACGAGCTCTGTACACTTTCGTTAAACGGATTCGAGAGTGCGTTTCTTCCATGGGAACAGCGCATGGGTATGCTCGAGGAAGTTTCCGCAGAGCTGCTTACGCTCGCTGAGGGGGAACGATGAGCGGTGATTATTCAACGGCCGCGGCAAAACAATCTGCTGAGGCGATCCGTCGGAGAATCGGTGATGCTGAGCCGGAGATTGCGATCATACTGGGCTCGGGCCTTGGCGGTCTTGCGGACGAGATCGAGAAAGCCGTGAGTGTTCCGTTCGCAGACATACCGGGATTTCCCGAGCCAACAGTTCTTGGACATGCCGGTGCGTTGGTGTCCGGCACGCTCGGGGGACGCGCGGTGATTGCTCTTGCCGGCCGTTTTCACATGTACGAAGGACATCCGGTTGGACTGGCCGGCTTTCCCGTGAGAGTGCTCCACGAGCTCGGGGCTAGAACTCTTTTTTTGTCCAACGCGGCCGGCGCTGTTCGGCGCGATTTCGCGCCCGGTGACCTGATGATCATCGACGATCATCTGAATCTCTTGTTGGCGAATCCACTCACCGGTCCGGTACAGCAGGGCGAAGATCGGTTCCCGGACATGAGCGAGCCGTACGATGCCCGCCTGCGTGCCGCGTTGAGAGCTGCCGGCGATAAGCTGGGAATTGCTCTGAAGGAGGGTGTCTACGCATGTCTGCCGGGGCCGTCATTCGAAACAGGCGCCGAAGTTCGCATGCTCGAGCGACTCGGCGCGGATGCGGTGGGAATGTCGACGGTGCCGGAGGTAATCGTCGCGCGCGCGAGGGGAATGCGCGTCGCCGGGGTGAGCTGCATCACGAACGCTGCAACGGGTACAACTGAATTCCCGGTGCTCCATGCCGACGTGCTCGATGTCGCCGCGCGCTCCACGACGGCGTTTCAGTCGCTCGTTCGCTCTTTTGTCACGGACTTGCCGCGGGCAAAGTGATTGAGCGGGCCGTGCCCACTCCCCAATTGCGGTGCGGACTCGATTGCCGCGTGCACGTAGTCGACACTTGCTCTGACTGAATCCCGAAGCGAAACACCGTGCGCGAGCTGCGCAGCGATTGCGGCTGACAGAGTGCAACCCGTGCCATGAGTGCTCGAGGTTTCGATTCGCGGATGCGTGAACGCCGTAAACTCACCGTCGTAAAAGAGATCGAGAATCGTCGAGTCGCCGTCGGTGCCTATGTGCCCGCCTGTTATGAGTGCCGCCTTTGCGCCGAGCCCAACGAGCCGCTCGGCTGAGAGTCGCATTGTGGCTTCGTCGCCAATTTCGACGCCTGTCAATGCGGTAGCCTCTTCGGTGTTCGGCGTCACGAGCGCAGCGAGCGGAACCAACTCCTGCCTGATTGCGCGCGCGCCGTCCGCATTTATCAGCATGTCGCCGCTCGTCGCGATCATGACGGGGTCGAGAACGTAGTTCTTCAATTCGTGCCTCTTTAGTGCAGCCGCGATAACACGAATCAGCTCGGCTGTGCCGAGCATGCCCGTCTTTACCGCCTCCGGCTTCAAATCCGCGGCGACGACGTCGATCTGCTCGCGAAGAAGCTCAGGTGATACCGGTTCCCAACGAGTTACGCCGAGAGTGTTCTGCGCAGTGATGGCGGTTATCGCCGAAGCGCCAAAAACGCCGAACTGGTGGAAGGTCTTGAGATCGGCCTGAATGCCGGCGCCTCCACCCGAATCCGATCCCGCAATCGTGAGCACGACATGCATATACGAAAGATGCGCCACCGATTCCGGTGGCGCATCCTCTCGAGAGTATGTCTACCAGGAGCGTCTGAACTGCTTACTGACGTGGCGCCGGCAAAGAGCGAATACGCGAGCGGAAGCTGTTGTAGTTCGTCGTATTTGTCGTGAGTTTGCGGAGAGTGGCAGCTGGGATCTGATTGATCAGCGCCTGAGCTGCCACGATACGGTCTTCCTCTCCTGGGTGAGTCGCGAACCAGCCAGCCACTGCGGAGCGACCCTGTTTCCTCTCGGCAATCAGTTTCTCGAACATGGTTACAATGCCGCGAGGACTGATCCCGGCTCGTACGGTGTTGTTGACCGCTTCCACATCTGCTTCTGTCTCGTCGCCGCGGCTGAACTTCGCGAACACCGCCGTACCGGCGATGTTGATCCCCGCCTGTGCTATCTGGCTGTTGCAGACGTTCGTAAGAACGCACGCGAGTGTGACGCCGATGTTCGCTCCCTGCGCTTTTTCCATCTGCTTCACGGTGTGGCGTCTTACTACGTGTCCGATCTCGTGTCCCAGCACTCCGGCAAGCTCAGTCATGTTTTCGGTACGCTCGATGAGGCCGCGATTCACGTAAACGAATCCTCCCGGCACGGCGAACGCGTTGACTTCCTTGCTGTCAACAATGTAGAACCGCCAGTCCAGATCACCGCGACTGGTGCGTGATGCGATCTGGTCGCCAAGAATGTTGATGTAGCGGTTTGCTTCGGGGTCTCTAACGAGCGGAAGCTGCTGATTGATTTGAGCGGCTTCCTGCTGACCCATCTGGACTTCCTGCTGCGTGGATATGCCGCAGGCAGTTGCCCCGATTATCAGCGCGAAAGAAAGAAAAATACGTTTCATATGAACTCCTGCGGTAAATTGCTGTCCGGTTGAAAGGCAAATCCTATTCCATGCCCACAAGCCACGCCCCAGCGTGAGACTGCTTACCCTCGCACGCGACTTAAGGCGACGGAAAGCGCGGGAACGCCAGTCGCTGTTTGTCGCCGAGGGTGTCAGATCGGTGGAAGAGCTTCTGGGCTCCCCGCTGGTCGTTCGCGGTGTGCTCACCGCACCCCAACTCGCGGAAGCACCGCGTGGCCGCGCACTCCTCGATCAGATCAGCAGGTCCTCGATAGCGCACGAAAACCTCAAGGAAGCCGAGTTCAGAAGCGCCGCTGAAACCGAGTCGCCTCAGGGCGTCCTGGCGATCGGCGAGATACCCGCTCGCTCCTTCGCGGCGCTTTCAGGTGTTTCGCCGTTCCGCCTGCTCGTGCTCGATGCGCTTCAGGATCCGGGAAATGTGGGAACCGTTCTCCGCACCGCCGCCGCGCTGGGGGTTGATGCGACCGTCGCTTTGCCCGGCACAGTTGACCTCTGGAATCCGAAGGTCGTCCGAGCAGCGATGGGAGCACACTTCCATAGCACGGCGTTCCATTCTACCGCCGATGAGCTGTTCTTGTTCCTCGATACGGAGTCGATTCCATTGTGGGCCGCGGAGCCGGGTGGCCAAACGGTCGAATCGATGCAGCCCGCGCCCCGTCTGGCGGTCGCCGTCGGAAACGAAGGCTCCGGTCTGTCGTCTTCCGTGCGCGAGCGCGCAGCGGCCACGATCTCGATATCCATCGCCAAGTCCGTCGAGTCGCTGAATGTTGCCGCGGCGACGGCGATTCTTCTCTATCAGCTGAGGAAATGACTGAAACGCTTTGGGCGATCTACAGCTTCGTCGTCGGAGCTTGCTTCGGCTCGTTCCTGAACGTCTGCATCTCGCGCTGGCCCGAAGGTCTTTCAGTAATCTCGCCGCGGTCGCGCTGCCCGAATTGCGGCAGGCCGATCGGCGCTTTTGAAAACATTCCGCTCGTCAGCTGGGTTCTGCTGCGCGGAAAATGCCGCGGCTGCGGGAATCCGATTTCGTTTCAATACCCACTGGTCGAGCTCACCGTCGGGCTGCTGTGGCTTGCAAGCTACCTGACTTACGGGTTGAGCTTCACCGCCGTTCGGGTGGCAGTGCTCGCCACGATCCTGCTGGGCATCGCTATCACGGACGCGAAGCACTATCTCATTCCCGACGGCTTTACGGCTTTTGGACTGGTGTGGGTCATCGTGACTGCGATAGTGGCGATGTTTATCCCGGGCACTTCACCGTTCGCGGACGCGCCCGCAGCTCTGATCGGCGCGTGCACCGGCGCCGGCGCCGTGGCAATCGCGGGCTGGCTTGGCGAGCTCACGCTCAAGAAGGAGGCGATGGGCTTTGGCGACGTCACCCTCATGGCGGTTGTCGGCGGCGCAGTCGGCCCCGCTCGCGCGCTAATGACGATCTTTATTGCCGCATTACTGGCGACAGTGCTGTTCCTCGGCATCGTTTACCCGATTGCCTGGCTGCGCGCGCGCCGGCGCGAGACGGAATTCAAAGCACCGGAGGTTCCATTCGGCGTTTTTCTTGCGCCAGCAGCGATGATAGCCTTGCTTTGGGGCGATTCGCTGCTGTCGTGGTACCGGGGCTCGATGGGACTCTGACTACTGAGGCATGACAAGGAACAGCTCTAGCTGCACACGGCCGACAGCTCAAACGAGATTCAAGATTCCGTCGGTAGCGGTTATCTGCCTGATGATCTCCGGGTCGCTTGCGTGCTCCGACAAGCCAGCAGAATACGCCGGCCCATACGGCAGGCAAGTCGCCGACGCGGTTCCACGAATCGAAGCCGCCGTTGGGCTGAAGTTCAAAACCCCGCCGAAGGTGGAGGTGCGATCCAAGGAACAGGTGCGCGCATTCGTCGTGCAGCAATTCCAGGATCCCAAGTCGCTTCGTGAATTCACCGGGATGGAGGCGGCGTACAAGCGGCTCGGAATGCTCCCCGACACACTCGACCTGAAGAAGTTTCTTGTCGAGCTCCTCACCGAGCAGATCGTCGGATACTACGACCCGAAGACGAGGGTTCTATATGTAGTGAGCGATGCGCCGACGGAGGCCGCATCGATCACGATCACACACGAGCTGATCCACGCCCTGCAGGACCAGTACATCAGTCTCGATTCTGCGCAGAAGCTGGAGGGTCAGAACGACAGGCAGTCCGCCGCGCAGGCGGTGTTCGAGGGGCAGGCCGTGTACGAGCAGATTGCGGCGATGCTCGGCGGCAACAACGTGGCTGTCAATCTTCCTGGTGGATGGGATCGCGTCCGGGAAATGATTCGCGAGAATCAGAGCTCGATGCCGGTGTTCGCGGCAGCCCCGGTTGTGATTCAGGAGACGCTCATCTTTCCATATCTGAGCGGCGCGGAATTCGTGCGCAACTATAAGGACCGCAATCCAGGGAAGCAGCTCTACCGGGACATGCCTCAGTCAACCGAGCAGATTCTTCATCCCGGAGCCTATTTCTCGAAGCGTGATGCGCCAACCGAGATAACCCTGCCACCGCTCTCCGGCGTAGCTCCCGTTTATCAGAACACGATCGGCGAATTCGAGACAAGGCTATTCCTGTTCCAGCACCTCAAGGATCAGAACGAGGCAATTCGCGGAGCAACCGGATGGGATGGAGACCGGTATCAGCTCTTCAACACAAGCGGCGGGCAGGGAATCGCCTGGGTGACAGTATGGGATTCTTCCGTCGACGCATCGGAGTTCTTCACCATGATTGGCGAGTCGGTGGAGAAGCGCTATGGAGCCAAGGGTTCGGCCTCGCTTGGAATGACGACGAAGCTATACACAGCGGGGGGGAGGTCAATCCAGATCACAACCGCCGAAGTTTCGGGGCGACCTGTAGTTCTCTATTTGGATGTTCCGGCTGGCTCGAATACGACGGTGCTGGATCTCGATAAGATCGCGCTCAAGGAATAAGCGTCTCTCCCGTGTTAGTTCTGCTGCTCGGCAGAGATGCTGGTTTGATCATCAGCCGGCGCCGCAGGAGCTGCCACCTTCTTCCGCGGGCTGCGCCGCGGCTGTGAATCCGCGAGCACCGGACCCGCCGGCTGCAGCAGCATGAGATGTATCACCTCGTCCATCGTCGAGACGAAAGTAAAAGCCATCTTTTCCTTTACCTCGTCCGGGATATCGCGGAGATCCTTTTCGTTCGTCGACGGCATGACGACATGCCGAAGCCCGGCGCGATACGCCGCGAGAACTTTTTCCTTTACCCCGCCGATCTCGAGGACTTTCCCGCGCAGCGTGACCTCGCCGGTGAGCGCGGTGTCGCGGCGAACCGGACGGCGGCTCAGAACACTCGCGATCGCGAGCGTGACAGCCGCGCCCGCGCTGGGACCGTCTTTCGGAATGGCACCAGCCGGGAAATGGACGTGGATATCCGTTTCCTTGAATTCCGCTTCATCAATGTCGAGCAGCCGAGCTCGCGACCGGACGTATGAGTATGCGGCATCCACCGATTCACGCATCACGCTGCCGAGCTGGCCCGTAACTGTGAGGCGTCCCGACCCAGTCATACGCAGGGCTTCGATCAGCATCAAGTCTCCACCGGTAGCCGTCCACGCGAGGCCGGTGACTACTCCGACCTCCGGCTCCTGGTCAGCTTCCTCGAGACTGTAGCGCGGATTGCCGAGGACTTCGATCACGCGCTCGGCGTCTACGATCCACGCGCCCTCCTCTCCTTCAGCCTTCCGCCGCGCGCGCCGCCGCATGATCGACGCAACGTCGCGCTCGAAATTCCGGAGACCCGCCTCGCGCGAGTAACGGCTCGCCAGGAGACTGAGCACTTCGTCCGTGAACTGAATGTCCTTGTCCGTGATGCCGTGCTCCTCGAGAAGCCGCGGCAGCATGTAGCGCCACGCGATCTCCACCTTCTCCTCGACGGTGTAGCCAGCGATGCGAATGATCTCCATCCGGTCGCGCAGTGGCGGCGGGATGTCGTAGAGATTGTTCGCAGTGCAGATGAACAGCACGGCTGAAAGATCGAAGGGCACGTTCAGGTAGTGATCGACGAACTCGTGGTTCTGCGACGGATCGAGAACTTCGAGCATTGCCGCGGTCGGATCACCAGACGGACCGCCACCGCTCATCTTGTCGATCTCGTCGATCATCATCACCGGGTCTTTCACCTGCACGCGCCTGAGAGCCTGGATGATCAAGCCCGGCAAAGCGCCAACGTAGGTCCGGCGGTGCCCGCGAATCTCGGCCTCGTCGCGCACGCCGCCAACAGAGATTCGATAGAAGGCGCGCCCGATTGCCGCAGCAATTGCCTCGCCGAGCGAAGTCTTGCCGGTTCCCGGCGGGCCGGCAAAGCAGAGAATGGGTCCCTGTGGGTCGCCCCCGCGAAGCTTGCGCACCGCGAGATACTCGACAATCCGCTCCTTCGCTTCGTTGAGGCCATAGTGCCTGCTGTCGAGTGCTTTCTCGACGGCCTCGAGCTCGATTTCCTCGCGCCCCGTGCGACGGTCCCACGGAAGTGAGAGCAGCCAGTCCAGGTATGTCCGAATTACCTGGTACTCGCTCGATGCGGGCGACAGCATCCGCAAGCGCTCGGTCTCACGCTTCGCTTCGGCGGCCGCGCGAGGCGGAAGTTTCGCCTCCTCGATCTTGCGCAGCGTCTCGATCGCTTCCTTCTCACCGGGATCCGCTTCGCCGAGCTCGGCTTGAATCGCGCGCAGCTGTTGGCGCAGATAGAACTCGCGCTGGTGCTGCTCGATCTTGATTTCCGTCTGCCGCTTTACGTCCTCCACGACGTGTGCGCGTCCGACCTCGCGCTCGAGACGCGTGAGCAGAAAGCGCAGGCGCTGGCCGATGTCGAGCCGCTGAACGATCTCGTCCTTGTCGGAGATCTTGAAGTTCATGTTGGTCGCCGCGAGATCCGCGAAGCGTCCGGGATCCGACACGTTCATCCGCAGAATTGCCGCAACCTCATCCGGAATCCGGTCGACCATCTTCGCGAGTGTTTCAGCTGCGTTGACCACTCTTCCGACAAGCTCGTCTACTTCCGCCGGGTCAGCCGGTAGTTCCTTCGCCGGCTTGACGTGCGCGATTGGGTACGGCGCGGTCTGGACGATCTTGTCGATGACAATTCGTCGCAGCCCCTGAAGCGTGATCTGGACTGTGTCACCCGGAAGATTGATTCGCTCGTGAACGCGCGCGGCAACTCCGATACGCCCGACGAATCGCTCGAGATCGACGGGATCGTCGTGGTCGCCCGTCGCGATAAGGAGTGCGACGATGAGACCTGCGCCCTCATTTTCGCTGAGAAGCGCAAGGTTCTCCGGGGCGCCCATCTGCACCGCGATCGTACCGAGGGGGTAAACGATGGTCGACCGCAGCGCCATCATCGGGAGATTCGGAGGAATCTCCGATCTCAGGATGTCGTCTTTGCGGGACGGCTTGGCCATTCGGAGAACTTAAGGCTAGATGCCCGGGTTATACACTCCGGGCTGCGGACTAATTCCGGACTGCGAACATACTGCGGACTGCGGACCTGCTGCGGACTGCGGACCTCAAACAGTTTGGTCCGCCGGCCTCCTCGCGAGCAGAGCGGCAAATCCGGGATTCGACCGGATGAGGGCGAGCGAGGCGTCGTGCTCAATCCACTTCCAGTGGCCGAAGCCATTGTCGAGAGCTTTACTCAAAGTGGCAATCGCTTCATCGACCTGTCCTTCCATCGCAAAGTTGCACGCAATGTTGTAGAGCACCGAAGGGTCACTTGGCTCCATCGCCAACGCGCGCCGGTTCCAATCACGAGCTTTCTCCGACTCTCCGAGGAACGACAGGTCCGCGGCACCCATATAGAGCGCCCGTGGATTGTCGGGATTCAGCTCGAGATGTTTGCGCGCAGCGTCATAGCCGCGCCTCGCTGACCGGATTGTTTCTTCAGTTTTGCCCAGGCCTTTGTAAGTGTCCGCAAGCAGCGTGAGCGTCGCGAAGTCGTCCGGTCGCACTGCGACTGCACGCTCGTACCACTTTGTCGCCTCTTCAGCTTTGCCCGCCCCGGCGCACGCCCGGGCGTAGAAATAAGCCGCCTCGAACGATTTCGGATTGAGGCGCATCGCCGTCTGGAATTCTTTTTCTGCGTCGTCGAATCCGCGGCTCAGGGAAAGCGCGAGTCCTCGCGAGGCGTGCGCTTCAGCAAGCTCGGGCGCCAGCTCGACCGCACGGCGGCTCGCAGATTCCGCGCGAGCAAGATTGGCCGGTGTCGCGTCGAAGTACTGGTAGAGAAACGAGCAGCAATCCGCAACTCCGCAGTGAGCGAGCGCATATCCCGGATCGAGCTCGATTGCCCGCTCGAACATCTGCCTCGCGAACTCGTGCGAGCGGCGGCGATGCTGATGGAAGAACTGGCGTCCCCGCAGATAAACCTCGTACGCCTCCACGTTTGCCGTCGGCACCTGCTCGATCGCCTTCTTTTCGTCTTCGGTCAGCACCACACGCAGCGCGGCGACGATGCTCGCTGCAATCTCATCCTGGATGGCAAAAACATCCTCGAGCTCGCGGTCATAGCGCTCGGCCCAGAGCTGAGTGTTGTCGCTGGCATTCACGAGCTGCGCAGTGAGTCGAAGTCGCTTGCCGGATTTCCGCACGCTTCCCTCGAGCACAGTTCCCACCTGAAGCTTCCGTCCGATTTCGCGGATGTCCTCGTTCTTGTTCTTGAAAGTGAATGACGATGTCCGCGACGAGACCTTGAGCGC
>JBDSVO010000146.1:0-4267 GCA_039927215.1 Gemmatimonadaceae bacterium | reverse complement strand
GACCTGCTTCGGCAGCCGCTCCTGCACCGTAGCGTTTGCGATCGGGAAAATCCAACCCGTGCCAATTGCATTCCAGTAGAGCTCGTCGTGATCGTCAAAGAATCCGAGCTGGCGAGTGGTGCGGTAGCGCAACGTGTACGTGTAGTCTGCGGGGACGGGAAGGAAATCGTCGTTTCCGGTGTTGATGCGCACACCGTTGCTCATTCGCTCCGTGAACCACGGCTCACGGGTTCCGTTACGCTCGACGCCAAGGACATCGAGCGCGACGCGAACGCGATTTCCGTAGCGATCGCGGTACCGGGTCGGGAAGTCGCGGTAGATGCCGCGGCGGATTTGCTGACCCTGGGCATGTACGGTTATACGCTCGGTGACGTCGAGACTTCCATCAGCGCGGACATCGACCTCGACGTAGTAGGAGCGTATCAGCTCCTGGGCCCGCAATGGAAATGCGAGCACGATTGCGGCGGCGGCGGCGAGCGCTGCGCGATTCATGATGCGAGGTCGACTTTCACGCCGCGTCGGTCGTCCTCGTCAACCTGGAAGAACTCGCTCTCGGCGAAGCCAAAAGGTTTTGCAATGAACATGTCCGGCACCCGCTGTATGGCGGTATTGTTGTCGCGCACCGCGCCGTTGTAGAAGCGACGTGCATACTGCAATTGATCCTCGATTCCAACCAGGTCGCGCTGGAGCTGAAGAAAGCTCTGGTTGGCCTTGAGGTCAGGATAGGCCTCCTTCAGCGCGAGGAGCTGAACGATCGCCTGTTCCAGAGACGACTCGACGTTTCCGAGTTTTGCGGGACTATTCAGCGCCACCGCCTGCGTTCGCAATTCGGTAACGGCTTGCAGCACTCCGCGCTCGTGGCCGGTGTAGCCTTTCACGGCGGCGACCAGCTGCGGCACGAGATCGTGCCGGCGTTTCAGCTGGACGTCGATGTCGGCCCAGGCGTTGCGCACCTGGTTGCGCAGATGCACAAGGCGGTTGAAGGCGACGCCTCCCCATATCAGCAGGGCAAGCGCGATCAGTACCAGGATTACGGCGACCGTCACAGCGGGAAAACTACGACATTCCCGAACGCCGGTGGGACAGGCTATCGCAGCTCAGGCTCAGCTCCTTCTCGACTGTCTGCGTGGTCATATCAATTGTCCTGTGAACTTCGTGTTCGAGTGTTCGAGTTGTCGCGCGTTCATGAGCGGTGCTCGGAGCAGACTATATGCCGCCGCGAATTCCCGGGCCGGAGGACTACTGCGGCCTGGCGGCCTGCGGGAGGCCTCGAGTGATGTTGAGCGCGTTCCGATAGTAGACCTTCTTCAGAACGCTGTCGGGAAGGTCGATTCCGTAAAGCTTCCATGACGCGTGGTAGTGGCGGTAATAGTCGAAATACTCGTCGCGCGTTTCGAATACACGCCAGTAATACCGATACTCCTCCGGCTGGAATGAATCCTTCCCGAACAGAATGCGATCCTGATACTTGACGAAGAAGTCGTGCGCGCCGTGTGGCTGCCGGCCTATGTCGTACAGCACAGCGCCGACCTCGGTGTACACATTCGGGAAAGCATCGAGAAGCCTGCCGAGGCGACCGAGATCGTTGGCGTGCCAGCCCATGTGCGCCGCGACGAAGGTTGTCCCCGGATGCTTGCGGAAGAGATTGTCCCTCTCCGTCATGAGCTGGTCGAAGCGCGGAAATTGGTCCTGCGGGTAACGGCGTCCTGGGAATAGCGATAGCTCCAGCCACCGCTCGTTGGTGTAGTCGACCACCGGCCGGAAGAATTCCTGCGGGTCGCCTGTATGAATGAACACAGGAATTTTGAGTCGTGCGGCTGCTGCCCAGATCGGGTCCAGCTCTGGGGCGTCTATGCGAAGTCTCGATCCGTCGGACTTCTTGATCGTCAGGCCCAGGCTCTTGGAGATCTCGCCGATGCCAACTGCTCCCGCAGCAACGTCAGCCTCCAGCTGCCGGACCGCCGCTTCGGACCAGCCGGGGCCGACGTTTCGGAAGTCGATCCCCGCGAGCACGCGGAGGCGATCTTTCATCTTCGGGGATGACCGGATTGCGGCTACAGTCCGTTGTAGTCGTTCGCCCGACAGATTATCTGCCGCAACCATAACAGCGACGTTCAAGCTGTCGAGCGCCGCGCCGAGCTGCGCCAAACCCTCGTTCGAAGTGATGAGGTCTCGCGGATGTCCGTGAAAATCTATCGCGGGATACTTCGCTGTCGGTCTAGGATGCGCAGGCGTGACGAGCGTCGACAGCGGACGGTAGTCCAGAATGCTTGGCGCTGGCGCTTCGGGGGCTCTGCAGATTCTCGGACGAATTTCTGTGGTCCCGGACGGGCAGGATTCACCAGCTTTGATAAGGGTCTCGCGGTCGGGTTGACTGCCGGGCGGTTGCGCGGCTGCGACCGTCGCGAGAAAACACAGCGCAACGACACAGGCGCAAACGCTTCTCTCGAGAAAGCGACTACGCGCGTAGACAGGTGCCGCATCACCATTCCGGAAATGCTCAACGATCATGTACAGCATCAGATGGTAGTGGATCAGCTCTTCGGTTTGCGGGGCCGAGGGGGCGCATAGGCACTGAAGTGCATCGTATGGTGAAGAGTCTCCTGATCCGTCCAATTCTCCTCTTCCGGCGCGGGCTCCGTTTCCCCGAGCCGTCGAACATCGATTGCAACCGTGCCGTCGGCACGCACCGGTTTGTAGATGTTCACGAAGCGGTGGCCGAAAACAATCTCGGATGGCTTGTACGAAGTTCGCGCATGAACCAGCTGAGAGAATGTCTCGTCGATGCCTGACAACAGGACCAGAAACTCCGCATCTCTCTCGGCGAGCTCTTTGTCAGTCATTCCCCACATCGGGCTTTTCTCGTCGATTGGATGAACGATCGTCCAGCTCAATGGAAAGAAAACAACCCGCTTCCGCTCGAGGTCGAGCTGATCGTAGTGGCGTGAATCACCTTCCATGCGGCTGAACAACACCTTCGCCTCGAGCTCGAGCAGCTGGTTTGCCCGTGCGTTCGTGAGGCGGAACATGAACCCCGTCCGACCTCGATACGGCCCTACCACTGCCCGTTTACTGAAGACCAGCGCGGCAGTGGGCCGCGAAAACCGGGCGAACAGCAGGCCCGTCATAAGGGCGAGCATGAGGAGCCCGGTCAGCGACTCGAACATGATGATGACGTTCGGTGCAACTCCAATCGGATAGATGTTGCCGTAACCGATGGTGCCCAACGTCTCGACGCTGAGAAAGAACGCTCTGCCGAAGTGCCCGCCAAAGGCAACGGGTGGCTGTCCACCAATCGCCCCCGGCCCGCACGCGAGGAACGCAAGTGCGAAGATGAGGTTCGCCAGCAGATATCCGGACACGACGACGACAAAGAATCGCCGCCAGGAAATCGTGAGAAGCAGATGATACGGGTGCAGCCTCGAGAAGAAAGGCATCCCTTCGCGCCGTGGATTGAACGAGCCGTCGCGATTGAGCAGACGCTTTTCGTTCGCGCCTCCAACGACACTGCCGAATCCAAGGTCGTCGTAGCCCGGCGACTCAGCTGTTACGAGAGTTGGCTCGGACACCTCTGCCCTCAGGAATGAAGAGAGTACCGCATGCTGGAAAATAGGGCGGCGGACCTAACCCTGCTCGGCTGCCGCCTTCAGGCGCGCGACGTCGATCTTTCCCATCTGGAGCATGGCGTTCACTTGTGGTGGCGTGACTGCTCTTGCAACGGCGGCCCGAGCGCCCGAACAGGAACGAACATGTTTATCTGTCTCTTCGGCACAATTCTGGATGCGAAAAAGTGCTTCCGTTGCCTTAACACCGCCATACTCAGGAGGAACGATGCTGATGGTCCGCGAAGTCTTTTTTTGCAAGCCCGGCAAGGTCCGGCCGATGGTCGAGAAGTCCCTCGCGATGTCCAAGCTCATGGAACAATCGGGCATGGGCACGATGAAAATCATGACGGACTTCTGCGCCGAGCGGTACTGGAGCATCGTGTACGAGTATGATGTGCCTAGCATGCAGGCGTTCGAGGAAATGATGCAGGGTGCGGGTCAAACTCCCGAACAACAGAAGGAGTTCGAGAAGATCATGGAAGGCTACCACGATCTCATCGATCACGGCCGGCGCGAGATCTACAAGATCGAGAGTTGAGCGAGCGAACGGCTGACTTCGCCGATGGTCTATAACTCCTTGGCTTCGATGAGGTCCGCAATGCGCGCGGTGGGGTTCTGCATAACCGCTTTGCCTGGCCCCGTCCAAATGCGTTGCATGGTTT
>JBDSVO010000145.1:0-9508 GCA_039927215.1 Gemmatimonadaceae bacterium | reverse complement strand
GACGCCGAGCGTTACCAGACCGTCTACGCCGAGGAACCCGGATCAGTCGCGGCGCCAACCGCCGGCCTTCACTTCACGAACGAATTACTGAACACGGTCGAGCAACGTGGAGTGCGGCGGGCTGACGTGATTCTTCATGTTGGTGCCGGCACATTCAAGCCGGTCGAAGTCGACGATCCCGCGGATCACGTGATGCACGAGGAGACGTACACGCTCCCCGCGGCAGCCGCCACGACATTGAACGAGACGCGCAAAAGCGGCGGCCGCATCTGGGCGGTCGGCACAACATCTGTCCGCGTGCTCGAGACCGGAATCCGACCCGACGGCACCTTCGCCGAAAAAACCGGCGAGACGCGTATCTTCATCCGTCCTCCCCACCACTTTCGCGCGGTCGATCGCCTCATCACCAACTTTCACCTGCCGAGGTCGACGCTCATCATGCTCGTCGCAGCGTTCGCCGGCTACGATCTGACAATGCGCGCTTACGCCGAAGCAATCGAAAACGGTTATCGCTTCTATTCGTACGGCGACGCAATGGCGATCATCTGAGCGTGCCGAGCTTCGGTTTCACAATACAGTCCGAGTCTGGCGCAGCGCGGAGCGGAGTGTTCGAGACTCCGCACGGCGGCGTGGAGACGCCGGCGTTCATGCCCGTAGGCACGCTCGCGACAGTGAAAGCGCTCGATCCCGAAGACCTGATCGCTATGGGAGCGGGGATGATCCTCGCCAACGCCTACCACCTGCACTTGAGGCCGGGCGACGATCTGGTCAAGCAGATGGGCGGCCTACACCGTTTCATGCATTGGGACGGCCCAATCCTCACAGACTCGGGAGGATTCCAGGTCTTCTCACTTGCAACACTCCGCAAGATCTCTGAGGATGGCGTAGAGTTTCAAAGCCACATCGACGGCTCGCGGCGCTTCTTTACGCCGGAAACAGTTATTGGAATTCAGAGAAATCTTGGCGCCGACGTCATCATGCAGTTCGACCACGTGATACCGGGTCAATCAGATGAGACATCCGCCCGCGATGCGAGCGAGCGCAGCATTCGCTGGGCCGCACGGTGTTTTGCGGAGTTCACCAAGCCGACGCACGACAGCAGCAATGCCGAGGCACAGGCATTGTTTCCGATCGTCCAGGGCGGCATTCACGCCTCCCTTCGAAAGGAAGCGGCCGCGGCACTGACCGCGATGCACGACTGGTGTGGATTCGGAATCGGCGGACTGTCTGTCGGCGAGGCAAAATCCGCGATGTACATGATGCTCGACGTCGTAAACGAGGCGCTTCCCCGCGCGCGGCCACGTTACCTCATGGGTGTCGGGTTCCCGGAGGACCTGATCGAGAGCATTCGCCGGGGCGTCGACATGTTCGACTGCGTCGCACCGACGCGCATGGGACGAAACGGAACCGTCTTCACGAGCACGGGACGGCTCAATATCAAGCGCGCCGAATACCGGAACGACGCGCTGCCTCTCGACGAGAACTGCGACTGTTCGGCGTGCAGTCGCTTCAGCCGGGCATACATTCGGCATCTCTTCGTGAGCGACGAGATACTCGGCATCCGCCTGCTCTCCCTGCACAATGTACATTTCCTGCTCTCACTGGCCCGCGCCGCGAGGCGCGAGATCATCGCCGGTAATCTGGACGCGTGGAGCCGCGACTGGCTCTCCCGTTACAACTCGAAGGCACCAGCCCAATGACAACCATTTTCGCGACACTTGCCCTGCTACAGGTCCCCGGGAACGGCGTGCTCGGCCCGATTTTCATGTACGGCGCAATCTTCGCCATCTTCTATTTCATTCTCATCCGGCCGCAGTCGAAGCAGAGAAAAGAGCACGACGCTCTAATTCGCGCGTTGAAGAAAGGCGACGAAGTCGTCACCGCCGGAGGAGTGATCGGCGAAGTGATTCACATCAAGGAGACGCCGAAGACCGACGGCGGCTCTCCGGCGGCCTCACTCGAGGATCGTATCACTATCAAGTCGCTCGACTCGCGTCTGTTGATCGAGCGCGGCAAGATCGCGCGTATCATCCGTCGTGAGACCCAGCCCACTACCGAGGGGTGAGCATACTCGATATTCGTGTCCTCGGCGACCCCGCCCTCAGAAAAGAGACGGTTGTAGTCGAGAGCGTGACCGATGAGGTCAGGTCACTCATCAATGACATGTTCAACACGATGTACGCCGCTGAGGGTATCGGTCTCGCGGCGCCGCAGGTGGGACGCAGCGAGCGCGTGACTGTCATGGACGTCGAAGGCGCGAAGTACGCGCTCATCAATCCGGAAATCACGGAGCGTCAGGGCTCGATCCGCGGCGAGGAAGGATGTCTGTCGATACCGGAAATATTCGGAGAAGTCGAGCGCGCAAGCACCGTCACGGTAACCGCGCTCAACGAGAACGGCGAGCAGATCGAAGTCGTTGGTGGCGATTTGCTGGCTCGCTGTCTTCAGCACGAGATCGACCATCTGCACGGAAAGCTTTTTCTCGATTATCTGAGCGTGCTGAAGCGACGCGCCGCCCTCGCTAAATGGGAAGGGATCAAGGCGGAGTACCCGGGCTACATCCGCAGGGTGATTCTCGAGAGACGGACCCCTCACCACAGCGAAGGTGAGCTGTAAATGCGCGTCCTCTTTTGGGGGACGCCCGAATTTGCCGCGGCGCCGCTCCGCGCACTGATTGGCGAAGGATTCGACGTCGCCGGCATCGTCACTCGTCCCGATAAGCCACAGGGGCGGTCCCGCCAGATCGCAACACCGCCGGTCAAGCAGATCGCCCTTGAAGAAAAAATCGCTTGCTTTCAGCCGGCGACGCTCAGAAGCGTTGAGTTCGCGGATATGCTTGCAGTGATGCAGCCTGACATTTCCATCGTCGTCGCCTACGGCAACATTCTGCCGAAGAAGCTGATCGATCTTCCCAGGCTCGGAACATTGAACATCCATGCGTCGCTCCTTCCAGCTTTGCGCGGCGCCGCGCCGATTCAGGCAGCAATCAGAAAAGGATTCGGAGAGACGGGCGTCTCGATAATGCGCATGGTGCCGGAACTGGACGCGGGCCCCGTGATACTGCAGGCGCCCACACCGATACTCGACGATGAGACCTACGGGGAGCTGCAGCTCCGCCTCTCGGAGCTCGGAGCGCTCACGCTCGTCGAAGCGCTCACGCTGATATCTTTGGGCCAGGCGTCCGAGACGGGGCAGGACCAGTCGCTTGTCTCATTTGCGCCGAAGGTCACGCGAGACGACGCGAAAATCGACTGGACACTCGAGGACGTCGAAGTTTCGCGAGCGATTCGCGCGTACGATCCGAAACCGGGAGCATTCACCACGCGGCAAGGCACCGACTTGAAAGTCTTCGGCCCACGGGTTGTTCAGAATGCAGAAGCGGCGGTCGGGACGCCCGGCGAAGTAATCGCCGCCACACCCGAGCTCGTTGTCGCATGCGGCAAAGGAGCGTTAAGAATCAGTGACGTACAACCAGCGGGACGGAGTCGCATGAGCGCGGCCGACTGGGCGCGAGGACGCGCGATCGCGCCAGGCGACATCCTCGGGACTTGATGCCAACCGATCCTCCTTCGGCAACAGGCGAGCACGCCTCACTGATGCTGCACGACTTTCCGCGCATCCATGCGGTGACGAACACCGCTACAGTCGGACGCAAGGAATTTCTCAAGACCGCGGAGCGCGTGATGATCTCGCTCGGCGCGCGAGGAGCTGTCCACCTTCGGACGTCCAGCACATCGGGGCGACGATTCCACGAGCTTGCAAGAGCGCTCGCAGAATTCCAGAACGCCACTGGCTGCTGGCTCATAGTCAATGACAGGGTGGATATCGCCGCCGCCGTTGGAGCAAAGGGCATTCAGCTCGCATCGAATTCGCTCAGAGTTCCGGAGGCGCGAGCGGTGGCTCCGGACATTCCGGCGGGAATAAGTGTTCATAGCGTCGAAGAAGCTCTCGAAGCGGAAGAATCGGGCGCCTCGTGGTGCGTCGCTGGGACCGTGTTCGAGACTCCAACTCACCCAAGCAGCCCTGAAGCACGGGTCCCTTTCATTGAAGAGGTAGCGGATGCGGTAAGCATCCCCGTGATTGCCATCGGGGGCATTCAGCCATCTCACGTTGCCGCGCTGCGCGACGCCGGCGCTTACGGAATCGCGACGATTCGCGGTGTCGACTGGGAGCGACGCGTGTCGATGCTGGATACAGATCCAGCTCCGGGGAAAACACGCCTCGCAGGCTCTCCGCACAGAACGTCTGAGGAAGCGATCATCCGCTATATTTCGATCTATGATTGGCACTCCGGAGGCGAGCGAGGTCATCACGCTGACGGTAAACGGGGCTCCCCGGGATATTCCGCGGAATAGCACCATCGCGGAGCTCCTTGGATCGCTCCGCATCGACCCCCGCCTCGTCGTAGTCGAGCACAACCGCACGATCCTTCGCGATCGCGAGACCTTCCCCACGCACGAGCTATCGAACGGGGACGTGGTGGAGATCGTCCACTTCGTCGGTGGCGGCTGAGATGACGAGCGCCACCACAGTCGAAACATCTCTCGATCCGTTTCCGCTGACGATTGCCGGCCGTGAGTTTCGCTCGCGCCTGCTGGTTGGCACGGGAAAATACGCCTCGAATAATGAAATGGTGGAGGCAATCGAAGCCTCCGGCGCCGAAGTCGTGACCGTCGCGGTCAGAAGAGTGGATCTGGATCGCGCCAACGATGAGGGAATTCTTCACCATCTCGATCCCGACAGATTCTTTCTGCTCGCCAACACTGCCGGGTGCTACTCGGCCGAAGACGCTATACGTTATGCGCGCCTTGCCCGTGCGGCAGGGTTCAACGAGTGGGTCAAGCTGGAAGTCATTGGCGACCAGGAAACGCTTCTTCCGGATTCGGAAGGTCTTCTCGTCGCGACGCGGACACTGGCTGCTGAAGGCTTTAAGGTGATGGCGTACACGAACGACGATCTGATCACTGCGCTGCGCCTGGAGGAAGCCGGCGCGGTTGCCGTGATGCCTCTCGCTTCTCCGATCGGCTCCGGTCTCGGAATGCTGAACCAGTACGCGATTCGCACAATCAAGCGTCGCCTCACCGTTCCCGTAATCGTTGATGCCGGTGTGGGCACCGCGTCAGATGCCTGCATCGTGATGGAGCAGGGTGTCGACGGAATTCTGATGAACACTGGGATCGCAGCAGCTTCTGATCCTGTTCGCATGGCAACAGCCATGCGGCAGGCAGTCGAGGCGGGACGGCTCGCATATCTGGCCGGCCGAATGCCGAAGCGGGAAATCGCCGTGCCTTCGTCGCCCATCCACGGAATGCTCGACCGATGACGCCCTTTGGTGATGACGGCGCCAGCGGAAGTGCAGGCGCGACTGCTCAGCTCGGCCCGGTAGCAGGCGTGACTCCTGGCCGCATTGCGGCCGCGGAGATCTGCGCGGACATGCGCGGTGGTGAATTACTCGATGCCGCATTCGACCGAAGAACGGCTGGCCTCGATGCGCGCGACAGGCGCTGGCTTCGCGAGCTCGTCTACGGAATGCTGCGCCACCGTGGATTGATCGACGCGCTCCTGGCTGAACGTGTGCGCGGCGGCATCGCGCGCATTGAGGCCGACCTCATCGATCTGTTCCGGCTCGGCGTGTACCAGCTAATCTACATGGGCAGCGTGCCCGCGTACGCCGCAATCGCGCAAACAGTCGAGCTGGCGAAGGTGAGGCACGGCATTGGAGCGAGCAAGCTCGTCAACGCAGTGCTCAGGCGAATCGACCGGGAGCGGGAAGGTATCGCTCCACTTCTTCCTGCCGACACAGCCGAGGCGCTGGCCGTGGAGCACTCTCACCCCGAGTGGCTGGTGCGCCGTTGGCTGTCGCGATGGGGAAAGGACGCCACTGAGCTGATGCTCAAGCGTAACAATGATGAAGCACCTGTCGTTCTCCGGCCGTTCGGAATTGTCCGCGAGCAGCTCGAGGCGATGCTCGAGTCTGCGGATGTGCATGTCGAGGAAGGGGGCGCTCCGCTGGTTCGTGACAGCATTCAGGTTTCCGGTGGCATCACGCTCGGCGATCTTGGCGCGTTCAGGCAGGGCCTGTTCTTCATTCAGGATCCGGCGTCGACGCTCGTCACCCATTACGCCGCGATCGCCGCAGATACGATCGTTGCCGATCTTTGCGCGGCGCCCGGAGGAAAGGCGATCGAGCTCTCACGTTCCGCCCGACTCGTTGTTGCGGCAGATCGATCTCCAGGCCGACTCGGGCGTGTTGTCTCGAATCGCGCTCGGCTCGAGCTGCAGAACATGGTGATCATCGCCGCGGATGCGCTCTACCCCGCGCTGCGACCCGTGGCAGCCGTTCTTGTCGATGCGCCGTGCACGGGAACGGGCACATTCCGCCGTCATCCTGATGCGCGGTGGCGCCTGCGAATCTCCGATCTCGCTGTAATGGCTGCGCGCCAGACAAGTCTGTTGCGCTCAGCCGCAACGATTGTCGCGCCCGGCGGGCTTCTCGTCTACAGCACGTGCTCACTGGAGCCGGAAGAGAATGAGGAGCAGATCGAGACCTTCCTCGAGGCGAACAAGAACTGGCGCCTCGAGCCTCCTCCTGCGGGAGCGGTTCCTCCCGAGACGCTCGACGGCGGGTACCTGCGCGTTCTTCCACACATGCACGGCACGGATGGCGCATTTGCGGCGCGACTCCGGAGGGTAGGCTAGGTGCCGGGGCGCGCGCTCGGAAGGCGTGCGTTCCCCTATCTCGTCGTCTCGGTGTTCGGTTTTCTGCTGTCGTACATCCTGCTATTTATTTTTGCGTTTCCGTCGGAGGTGCTACCCGACGATGGACGCGTGCCCACAGTCGTCGGTCTTCCGTTCGAGCAGGCGGTAGCCTCACTCGAAAAGGCCGGCTTCAGTGCGGTAAAGGGCGAGACTCGTTTCCACCGCACCGTGGCGAAGGACATCATCCTTCAGCAGGACCCGCCGGCCGGCAGTCTGCAAAAGCGCGGAATCGATGTGACGCTCGCAGTGAGCGGCGGCCAGCGCAGCGCCGTTGTGCCGGACGTGGCGGGACTCAGTCAGCAGCAGGCGCGCCTTGCAATCGAGAGCGCCGGTTTTCAATTCGGTCAGGTGCGACAGCAGACGAGCGAGCTGCCGCGGGGCGCGGTGGCCGGTAGCGATCCCGCGAGCGGTGACTCGTTGCCGCTTCCGGCTACGGTGAGAATCACTGTCAGCCAGGGGCCATCGGCGCTTCAGCTTCCCGATCTTACCGGACGCACCGTAGCGGATGCTCGCTCGACACTCGAACAGCTTGGGCTTCACGTCGGCGCCATCTCTCGCGATACGAGCTCGTTCCAGCCGGAGAACACCGTGCTCTCTCAGTCGCCGGCTGCGGGGAATCTGGTGCCCGCCGGATCGCATGTGAATCTGCGAATCTCCCGTTTCCCACCGCCGCCGAGTCTTACGCCTATCGACACCGGTGGAGTGGAGCGATGAGGGCGCGAATCGCACCTTCGATTCTCACTGCTGATTTCGGCCAGTTGACTGACGAGATCGAGATGCTGGTGTCCGGGGGAGCGGACATGATCCATCTCGATGTGATGGACGGCCGCTTCGTGCCGAACATCACGTTCGGCGAAAAGATGATCGCGACAGTTCGCCGTCTGACAACGCTTTCCCTCGACGTCCACATGATGGTCGAGGAGCCCGAGCGCTACTTCGAGGCGTTCGCTGGCGCTGGCGCCAGCGGCATGACGATCCACGTGGAGACAGCGCCGCACCTTCAGCGACAGCTGTCGAGAATTCAGGAGCTCGGATGCGCTGCCGGAGCGGCTGTGAATCCGGGCACGTCACTGGCAACCGTCCGCGAGGTGGTCGCCAATCTCGATCTTCTGCTCGTGATGACAGTGAATCCCGGCTTCGGCGGACAGGAATTCATTCCTTCGTCGCCCGACAAGGTTGAGCGGGCGCGTCATCTCCTCACCGAAGGCCGAAGCCGCGCAGCGCTCGAGGTCGATGGGGGAATCGCGCGCGACACAATTGCCTCCGTCTGGCGCGCGGGTGCGGACACGTTCGTTGCCGGCAACTCGATCTTCAGCGCGGACGATCCTCGCAAAGAGATCGGCGTGCTTCGCAACATCTGCTCCGAGACTGTATGATGGACCGGCGCCGCACTACTACGATCGTGCTCGGCGCCATCGCACTTGTCGCCGCGGGCCTGGTCGCCGGAAAACGCTTCCTCGGCAATGAGCTTACGCCGATTGGCGTAGGCGTGCACGCACCGAACTTCCGTGCCGCGACGCTCATCGCAGCACCCCGAGAGAAGTCGCTGTCAGACTACCGGGGCAATGTGGTCATGATCAACATCTGGGCGACCTGGTGCCAACCGTGTGTCGTCGAGATGCCGAGCATCGAGCAGCTGCACCAATCGTATGCCCCGAGGGGCCTGAAGATCATCGCTGTGAGCGTCGATGATCCGGGAACCGATGAGCAAATCCGCCAGTTCGTGAAGCGGTTAGGTCTCACGTTCGAGATCCTTCATGATCAGGGCGGTCAGGCGGGCGACGTCAGCCGGCTGTACAACGCAGACCGTTATCCCCAGACCGTTATCATCGGCCGCGATGGCATCATTCGGAAGAAATTCAGCGGGGCAGCGGACTGGAATTCTCCCGTGAACCGGGCACTGATTGAACGACTTCTCGAGGAACGAGCGGAAGCAGATTGACGCGCATTCTTGGAATCGAGACCTCGTGCGACGAGACGTCGGCAGCGTTGCTCGACGGTGACGGCGACGACATCTCGCAGCGCTCGCTGGTGATTCTCTCGCAGGACATTCACCGCGTTTTCGGCGGCGTCGTCCCCGAGATCGCGTCGCGTGCGCATCTCACAAGCATTGTCCCCGTCGTATCGAGAGCGCTCGACGATGCCGGAGCTTCCATCGGTGACGTCGATGCGATTGCGGTGACCTACACGCCCGGGCTCATCGGCGCGCTTCTCGTCGGTGTCTGCTACGCTAAATCTCTCGCGTTCGCGAGAGGGATTCCTGTGATCCCGATTCACCACATGGAAGGGCACCTTTTCGCAACGTCACTGGAGCATCGCGATGCAACACCGCCGTTCACTGCGCTTCTGGTGTCCGGCGGCCATACGATGCTTCTCGACGTACAGGAATGGGGACTGTATCGGTTGCTCGGCGCGACACGCGACGACGCCGCGGGTGAGGCGTTCGATAAGGTGGCCAAACTACTCGGCCTTCCCTACCCTGGGGGCCGGCATATCGAAACCCTGGCAGGTGAGGGAGATCCGACACGCTTTCGCTTCACACGCCCCATGGTGCGACGCAACGACTCGCCCAGCGATGCCGATTACTACGCCTTCTCGTTCAGCGGGCTGAAGACGGCCGTGCTCAACGCTGTCAAAAGCACGGGTGGAGCTGAGGAGGATCGCAAGCACATCGCGCGCGGATTCCAGGACGCGTTGATCGACACTCTCGTGGAGAAGACTTTTCGGGCCGCCAGCGAGTACGGTCGTC
>JBDSVO010000144.1:0-4564 GCA_039927215.1 Gemmatimonadaceae bacterium | reverse complement strand
AAACTCGCCGTCTGCTACATCGAGATCGACACCGTGCACGGCGACAACCGAGTCCTGATACATTTTGCGAATGCCTTCGAGCTTCACGCGCGCCATGTTTCCTCGGCTCCAAAATGAGTGATTCGTTCCGATTTCCGGACGACTTTTTGTGGGGTGCGGCGACGGCGGCGTATCAAATAGAAGGATCGCCGCTGGCGGACGGAGCGGCTCCGAGCATCTGGCACCGATTCTCGCATACACCGGGCATGACCGAGAATGGAGACACCGGCGATGTTGCGTGCGATCACTACCGCCGATACGAAACGGACGTAGCTCTGATGGCGGAGCTCGGGCTGAAAACCTACAGATTCAGCATCTCGTGGGGCCGGATACTTCCCGAGGGGTTCGGCCGAATCAACTCCAAGGGAATCGATTTCTACTCGCGGCTGGTGGACGCACTGCTCGCGCGCGGAATCAAGCCAAACGCGACGCTCTACCATTGGGATCTTCCTTCGGCGCTTGATGATCGCGGCGGGTGGCTCAATCGTGATATCGCCGGATGGTTCAGCGATTACGCGACCACGATGTTCGATGCACTCGGTGACCGGGTTCAGATGTGGAGCACGATAAACGAACCATGGGTGGTGAGCGACGGAGGATATCTCTACGGCAAGCTTGCTCCCGGCCATCGCAACCTGTTCGAGGCGCCGATTGCTGCGCACAATCTGCTGCGAGCGCATGGAGCGGGAGTCGAAGCATTCCGGGCGTCGGGCGCGGCGAAGAGCGGACGCATTGGCCTCGTCGTAAACCTCGAGCCAAAGTATCCGGCTTCCGATCGCGACGAAGACATTGTCGCGACGAATCGTGCCGACGCTTACATGAACCGACAGTATCTTGATCCGGCGTTCTTCGGTCGATATCCCGACGAGATGAAAGAGATCTTCGGCGAGGCCTGGCCTGACTTCCCGGAAGACGATATGAAATCCATCGCGCAGCCGATCGATTTCCTCGGCATCAACTACTACACGCGCAGCGTCTCCCAGCACGATGCAGAACGCTTGCCGGTGCGAGCCAGTACCGTTCCTCAAATCGAGAGCGTGTACACGGAGACCGGATGGGAGGTGCATGCACCGGCTCTGACACGCGTGCTGCTCTGGGTGAAGGAGCGCTATGGCGACATTCCGCTTTACATCACCGAGAACGGGGCTGCGTTTTACGATCCGCCTGCTCCGGTGGATGGAAGAATCGAAGATCCTCTCAGAGTCACTTACCTGCGCGACCACTTGGATGCTGCACGGGAAGCGATGCGCCAGGGAGTGCGACTGTGCGGCTATTACGTGTGGTCTCTCCTCGACAACTTCGAATGGAGCCACGGCTACTCGCGCCGCTTCGGAATCGTGCACGTGAACTACGACACGCAGGAGCGCACGATTAAATCGAGCGGGAAGTACTACTCCCGAGTCGTTAGAACGAACGGAGCGGCGATAGACGATTGAGCCGTGGCTGACTGTCATCCTTTCACGCTCCCGGCCATCACTCCCTGGATGTAGTACCGCTGGAGGAACAGGAAGACGAGCATCACCGGAATGACGGTCAACACCGACCCCGCCATCATCAGCTCGGTGTCCTGCACATGTTCGCCGGAAAGATTGGCGAGAGCTACTGGAAGCGTGTAGTGGGACGAGTCGCTCAGGACGATGAGCGGCCACATGAAGTCGTTCCACGTGGCGAGAAATGTCCAGATGGAAAGCGTCGCCAGAATCGGCACGATTCCGGGGACAACGATGGACCAGAAAATCCGGAATTCCGAAGCGCCGTCTACGCGTGCCGCATCCAGCATCTCGTCCGGGATAGCGAGAGCGTACTGACGCACGAGAAAGATCCCGAAGATGCTGGCAAGTCCCGGGATGATCACGCCCCAGTAGGTGTTGATCAGCCCCATGTTCTTCAGGAGAAGAAAGAGCGGCAGCATAGCCACCTGCACGGGAAGAACGAGCCCTGTTGAGAGAACGCGAAAAAGCCGGTCACGTCCGCGAAAACGGAGCTTCGCGAACGCGTATCCTGCCATCGCGTTGATGATGAGGGACGCGGATGTCACAACAAGCGCCACAAAGGCGCTGTTCAGCAGATATCGGCCGAGGTTGAGCCGGGTGAAGAGATCGGTGTAGTGCTCGAGTGTCGGCTTGCTGGGAAAGAAATGCGGAGGGAAGGAGCTGGCCTCGCCGGAAGGCATGAGCGACGCTGAGACCATCCATACCATAGGTATAAGCGCGAGCGCAGCGCCCAGGACGAGGAGAGCGTAGAGCAGAATGCGAGTCATTCGCTCTCGCTGACGCGCCGAGTCCATCACGCTTTCACGGGGACTCAAGCGCGTTCCCTCTGCAGCCTGAACTGTAGAAGTGTCGCGATCAGAATCACAACGAAGAGAACGAAAGCGATCGCCGCGGCGTACCCCATCCGCCACCACCGGAAGCCTTCCTCGTACATGAGGAGCACTACGCTGGTCGTGCTTCTCAGCGGCCCGCCCTGAGTCATCACGTACGGCTCCGCGAACAATTGGAAGTAGCCGATCATCGTGACGACTGAGACGAAAACCAGTGTGGGCATGAGCATCGGCAGGGTAATGCTGAAGAAGCGACGAAACGCGCCGGCACCGTCGATCTCGGCTGCGTCATACAGTTCTTCCGGAATGCTCTGCAGGCCGGCGATGAAGATCAGCATGTTGTAGCCGAAGCTCTTCCACACAGCCATGAGGATGATTGCGGGCATCGCCCAGTGTGGATCGCCAAGCCAGTCGATAGGGCCAATGCCAACGTAGGAGAGAGCGTAGTTGAACAGGCCGTAGCGTGTGTGGTACAGGTAGCGCCAGACAATCGCGACGGCAACAAGCGTCGTTACAAAAGGAGTGAAGTAAACCGTACGGAAAAATCCCTTGAAGCGGACCAGCTTAGAGCTGAGGAGAAGTGCGGCGCTGAGCGCGACAGCGATAGTGAGCGGTCCGCCGACGAACGCGAAGTAGAAAGTATTTCTGAGCGCGGCCCAGAAGTCCGGCGTCTGCAGCAGGCGGGAATAATTCCCGAGCCCAACAAAGCGTGTGTTAGCCGGGTCCGCGATTCCGTAGAGGTCGAAGTCTGTTACGCTCAGGACAAGTGACGCGGCGACAGGAAGGAAGAAGAAAACGAAGATCAACAGCAGCGCCGGTGCGAGGAAGAACCACGCAGCGGTGTTTGCTTCGGACGGTATGCTGAGCCGGCGCATTATTGCCGAGCGAGCTTACGACGGCTCATGAGGTACCGTCTCTTCTCGAGAAGACCGTCAACGTCGCGATCCAGTGCACGAAGCGCCTGGTCGACGGTCATGCGCCCGCGAATGGCTTTCTCGCCGTACTCGAAGACCTTGGTTGCTATCTGCTCCCACTCGGGAACCTGAGGCGTGGGGACAACACGGTCCAGCTGATCGCGGAATGCACGTGCGTAGCGATTGTTCGCGAGGGTGGTGTCACGCCAGGCTTCCCGGCGCGCGGGGAGATCACCCGTAAGCTTGTAGAAGCGCAGCTGAACGTCGGGACGCGACAGATACTCCATCAGCAGCCAGGCTTCGCGCTTGTGGGTCGACCTCCGATAAAGTGACAAGCTCGCACCGCCTGCGAGCGCAACGCCGGGGCCGTCCTTTCCTGGCAACGGAGCGGTCATCCATTTGTCCTGCATCTCCTTTGGAAGGCGGTTGGTGAATTCGCCAATCTGCCAAGGCCCGCTGATGTACATCGCAATGTTTCCACGCTCGAACTCCTGGTAGAGATTCGAGATCTCGCTGGCGCTGAACGCAGGGGCGAGCTTGTCGCGGAAGAGGCCCGCGTAATAGTCGAATCCCTCGCGAAACGGCGGCTCATGAAACACGGCGTAACGCCCATTGTCCCGCAAGAGTGGCGAGCCGGCCTGGACTCCAAAAATGACAGGCGGCCGCCACTCGGTGATGGGGATGAGAAGCGGGTACTGCTTCGCAGACATCTGCGACTTCATCTTCTCCATCGCCTTTCGCCACTCTGGCCAGGTAGATGGCATTTGAGTGTAGCCCGCCTTGGCGAGAAGATCCGACCGATAGAATATCACCTGGGTGTCGACATACCACGGAATACCGTAGGTCGTGCCGTCGACGACATTGGTGTTCCAGATCCCCGGGAAGAAATCCGCACGGACGACGTCTTTCGAGCTTGCGACGCGTGAGTCGAGCGGCTCGAGCGCGTCGAGCGCTACGAACTCCGGAACCCAGGTGTTGCCGAGCATCGCGATGTCCGGCGTGGCATCGCCGACATATGCGGTGAGTAGTTTTTCGTGTGCGGCCGTCCAAGGAATCTGTTGAACTTCGACTTTGATGCCGGGATGCTCCTTCTCGAAGGCGGGAATCAGCTCCGAGACGACCTCTCCTTCACGACCCATTGCCCAGAGCCGGAGCTTTGACTCACTGTCAGAAGCAGGCGCGCAGGAACCGATTGCAGAAATGACAGATAGGAACGACGCGATCGCGAACCGACGTCCGTGACCGGGAATAAAACGCAGTACAGAATTACTGCTCAAGCCACCCGCCG
>JBDSVO010000143.1:0-4984 GCA_039927215.1 Gemmatimonadaceae bacterium | reverse complement strand
GAGGTCGATTACGCTGAGATGCTGCCGAGCATGTTCAAGATGAACGCGGGCTACTTCCTCATTCAGCTGGCGAGCGAAAAGGACAAGGAGCGCGTCTACAAGCTGATCGGCGAACACAGCCGCGCCGACGCGAACGGCGTTCCGCAGGTATGCTTCATCGGCGTGATCAATCCGCTTAGCCCGGTTGTCGAGACCCCGGAGCAGGTGCGCGACGATCTGGTAATGGCGGCAAAGTACATTCCCAAAGACAGGCTTGGCTCCACTGATGACTGCGGGTTCTCGCCGTTCAGTATCGACGTGAAGCCGAAGCACGGCTCGCCGGACCTTGCCCGCGACATTGCGTTTCAAAAGATCGAGTCACGGGTGAAAGGCACGGCGATGGCCTCGAAGCAACTGGGCATGGCGTGAGTCGAGTGGGCCCCGCGGCGCGCAGTCGCGATGGAGGCCCACGTATGATCAGCAAGCCTGATGGCGCCGTCGCTTTGGCCGAGTGTCTTCCTCCTTCTTGGTCGCTGTGGGGGAGGACCGCCTCGCCTCGTTCGTGGAGAAGGGGGCCCCTTGTGACGCTCATGCTCCTCGGCATGGTGCCCGCCGTTAACGCGCAGCCTGAAGCTCCCTCAGTCGGGACTACCGTGCGGCTCATTATGCGCGGCGAGGCGTCTCCTGTGGAAGGGATCCTCGCCTCGACCACATCCACAGCGTGGACTCTTCTATTTCCAAACGGAAGTGTTAGCGCGTTTGCCCTGGGGGAAGTGGCCACAGCCAAAGCTCGGGTGACTCGCCGCAACACCTTGCGGGGGGCGCTCATCGGGGGAGGAATTGGTCTGGTAGCGGGTGTCGCGTTTGTCGTCGGCGCGGAGGATGATTGCAACAAAGACCCGACGGGATTTTGCGATGCGCTCATATCCATCGTGGACAAGGCAGTCCTTTTCTACGCACCCGTACTTGGTGCTGGGGGAGGCGCCCTGATTGGTACTCTCGTCAAGACACGTCGCTGGGTTCCGGTGTTCGTGCCGCATACGTCGCAGGGCGCCTCCGTGATCGGAATCAGCTGGCGTTTCCGATAACTCGCACATCCGCGTTGCAGCGTGTTTACGGTCGGTTGCACTTTACCAAACTTCATGAGCTCCTTCACTCTCGATTCCGTTGTGCCGACGCTCAGGACTACGAGTCTCGATCGCAGTCTTGCCTTCAATCGCATACTCGGCTTCTCTGTTGCTTAGATTCCGAGCGATACTGGTCGCTCGCACTCGAGCGAATCTGGTGCGACTGAAAACCTTGCTAGACTCGCGCGTTCCCTTCCGGGCCTCGGCAAGCAATGTCTAATTTTTCCTCACCCCTTCCTTCGAGGCTCGTCGACGGATTGTTTGAGAGAATCGCCATGCATCAGGGGTTGTTTGGCCGTGCCTAGCTGACTCGCAGCTCCCGGCCGATACGGAGCTTTTATACGGACCGAAAGCATCGTGGAGCCCCAGTGCACACGCATGACAGCCGTATCTCGAAGCACCACAGGAAAATAGACCATCAGCGACTCCATGTGCATGCCGGACTCAGGCTGCACGTCGACGCGAAACGCGTCGGAACCGCTACCGGGATAAGGGCGGTGAAAGACGTGCGCCTTGCGGTTTAGAATCACCGTCCATGGTTTGCTCTCGCGGGGAATGACCCAGAGCGAGTATTCACCCTTCGCCACCGGCTTTCCTTCCAACCGCACATCGTGGCTGAACGTGATGCGCGTGGCTGAGTCGGCGCCAGGATGCCAGACGGAATCCCAGGGCACGAGTTGTCCGAAAAGCGAGCGTCCACGAGCTACCGGGCGGCCATAGGAGACGGTAATGTCCGTGAGCGCAACGGTCTGGCTGACGCTGCCGCGCTGGCTGAACGGGAATCCCTGGGCATGGCTTGGGCTCGCTTTCGCGAGTACGAGCGTCAGTGCAAGGATATTGAGGAAAGGATGACGTCGGTGCATGCGTGGCCTTCCGTTTCAAGGATTGACGAAGAAGTTGAAATGATGTGGCGCGACCTGTTGAATCAAGTCCTGGGCAGGAGTCTCTGTTTGGTCGCTCACGTTTACACTTCGCTTGTAGCAGGTCCGATACGCCAAACCGGAAAGGTGACATGTCACTCCTCGGCGCGAGTGCGACGACCAGAGGCGCGTACGCGGCCAGCTGATCAGATCAAGGCAGTCGATACTATCGGGAAGTACGATCCACACCGCACAACCTATTGCATCCCCCCAACGATTTAATACTGTGCAGCAAGAGGCTTGACATGCAGCAAGAGGCTTAGTGACTTAAATCTGCCTCGGCAGTATTATGGTCCTCCCCGTGTGAGCAGTGTCTCAGACTCGAGCAACATGACCGATGATGCAGTCGCTCGCCTCGCGGCGGCATTAGCTGGCACGTACCGCATCGAGCGGAAGCTGGGAGAAGGCGGAATGGCGACTGTCTATCTCGCCGAAGATCTCCGCCACCAGCGTAAAGTCGCAGTCAAGGTCGTACATCCCGAACTCGCCGCTGTGCTCGGGGCTGAGAGATTTCTCTCGGAGATTCACGTCACTGCCGCGCTGCAACATCCGCATATCCTCCCTCTGTTCGATTCGGGACAGGCAGACGGACAGCTCTATTATGTAATGCCGTTCGTCGACGGCGAGTCACTGCGCGGGCGCCTGCACCGCGAGCGGCAGCTTCCGATAGACGAGGCCGTTCGCCTCTCGCGCGAAGTCGCAAGCGCGCTCGACTATGCGCACCGAAAGGGCGTCATTCACCGGGACATCAAGCCCGAGAACATTCTGGTGCATGACGGACAGGCGGTGGTGGCGGATTTCGGAATCGCTCTCGCGGTCACTAACGCCGGCGGCGGCCGCATTACGCAAACCGGATTGTCGCTCGGAACGCCACAGTACATGAGTCCTGAACAGGCTACAGGCGAGCGCGACATCGACGCAAGAAGCGATGTGTACTCGCTGGGCGCAGTGACATACGAGATGTTGACCGGAGAAGCTCCGTTCACGGGGCCGACCGCTCAGGCAATCGTGGCGAAAGTGATCACCACTGAGCCGCCCCGTCTTGTGCCCCAGAGGAAGCTTATCCCGCAACACGTCGAAGCGGCGGTCCTGAAGGCGCTCGAGAAAATGCCGGCGGATCGCTTCCTATCGGCCGCTGAATTTTCGCGAGCGCTTGGCGACACCGCATTCGAGACAACCAGAGTGAAGCGGAGTGCCTCAGGACCTTTGACGGTCGATGCGCGAAGATGGAAAGTTGCGACACTCACAGCGACTACGGTTGCCGTGATACTCAGCGGAATCCTTGCCTGGAAATCGACGCGGTCGGCGCGTCCGCTGCCAGTCAGCAGACACAGCGTTGTTCTAGAGGGGAACAACATCGGCAACGGCACCGATGCCCCCGGTGTTTCTCCGGATGGCCAGACGATCATCTACACGTCGGAGGAAGGCAGACTGCTCGCGAGAGACCGTAACGAATTCAAGGCAAGGCCGGTCGAGGGCGCGGAGCAGGGCTGGGCACCGTTCTTCTCCAACGACGCAGCGATGCTTGGGTTTTTCACTGGATATCCCGGCTCGCTCAAAATCGCTCCCATGGCCGGTGGCAGTCCGACGACTTTATTCGATTCAGCCTACGCAAACGGCGGCAGCTGGAGCGATGACGGATGGATCTACTTCAACGGCAACTCGGCGGGACGGATAACCTTGTTGCGCATTCGTGCGAGCGGAGGAAAGCCCGAAGTAGTTGCCCGGCCCGATTCAGCGCGCGATGAACTTTTCTTTTTCTGGCCCGAGGCCCTTGCTGGAGGGCGGACAGTGCTCGCGACGATCTGGCGACAGAAAGGCGCTCCCGATATCGCTGCGATCGATGTGAAGACGGGAAAGCACAGGGAGCTTGGGAAAGGCATTCGCGCGCTCAGCTATGGATCGGGTTATTTGGCGATTCTTCAGGGCGACGGAACCGTTACGGCAAGCCGTTTCGATGAGCGCCGCGCGGAGTTGCAGGGTAAACCCGTGACGATGATCAGCGGAGTGCACGTAGGCGGCCAGGGCCGTCCTGCGATTGGCATGTCTCGCGAAGGAACTCTGCTGTACGAGGCCTACACGCCTCTCAACCGCATAGTCCGTGTGACGCGCGAAGGTGCGGTAAGCGCAGTCGATCCCGACTGGACTGGATCATTCATCAATGCGCAAGTGTCGCCCGACGGGCGAAGAATTGCGGTGGCCACCGAGCTCAATTCGAGGACCGAAGTGTGGGTGAAGGACCTGTCATCGGGGACGTTCACGCGTCTCGCCGGTGACGGAACTTATTCTTACCGCTGCGTGTGGACGCCGGATGGAAAAGGGGTGAGCTTCACGACAGACAGGCCCGGTCGTCCAACTGTGTTCACGGTGGCGGCTGATGGCGGGTCGCCGCCGCGTCTCACGATGCAAGACCCGCGCGGAGTTGACGAGTCAGCATGGTCACGAGATGGGAAGTGGCTCGTGTATCGCATTGGCTCAGGCGGAAATCGCGACATCCACGTTCGCGGGGCAAGCGACTCGACAGGTCGCGCACTGATTCACTCGGAGAGCGAGGAATTCTCGCCTACTCTGTCGCCAGACGGACGGTGGATCGCGTTCGGCACCGAAGAGTCCGGGCGAACCGAGATCTATGTGCGACCGTTCCCTGATGTCGAGCGCACGAAGTGGCAGGTCTCGAAGGCCGGCGGGTCTGAGCCTGTCTGGTCGGCCGACGGCCGCGAATTGTTTTATCGCAGCTCGAAGGGCGATCTGGTGGCGGCTCAAATCGATGCAAGCAGCGATTTCCGCGTGAGTGATGAGCGCCTGCTGTTCCCGGCAGGAGCCTATAAGGCTGACAACAGGCACCGCGCATTTTCGGTGAGTCCCGATGCCAGGTCGTTCTATTTCATCCAGGAGCTCCCGGGCACCCGTTCGCAGATCATCGTCGTCACCAACTGGTGGGAGGAGCTCAAGGCGAAA
>JBDSVO010000142.1:0-10762 GCA_039927215.1 Gemmatimonadaceae bacterium | reverse complement strand
CTCCGAAGCGGCAGCAGCGCATGCACAACGAATCCGCCGAATACGAGTAAAAGGATTCGCGGCAGGCCCGAGCCCGGCTCGATCTCCAGGACGCGTAGCAGCCCGAGCAGCAGGGCAAGCTGGACGGGCAATGGCTGCTAACCGCGCGCGTTCACCCCAAAATGAGGCTGGCTTCCTGGTTTCAAGCGGTTCGCGCAAGGGAGCAGTATGCACGTGCGGAGGCGGCAATGCCAAGCTGGCTCCATCGCGTGTTGCAGTTTTCCCCGGATAGTCTATTTTCGACGCTCAGCTCGGCCTTTCAGACTCGAGAGTGCCGCATGTCTCAGCTCCCGCCAGCCCTGCAGAATCTGTTAAGCACCGCCGGCGGGCCAGCCGACGATGCCTGGGCCGAATTTGCTCGTGAGTACAGCGCACTTCTGCTACACGTGGCGCGCTCTACAACGCGAGGAAGGGACGAAGCGATGGACGCTTACGCCTTTCTGCTCGAGCGACTGAGCGAAGAATCCTGCCGTCGCCTACGGGGATACGCAGCGAGTCCGAACAGCAAGTTCACGACGTGGCTCGTGGTGGTGGCCCGTCGCATTTGCATCGACTACAATCGCATCAAGTATGGCCGAATCAGGCATTCCGACTCGTCGCTTGAGCGCGAGCGTCTGAGCAGGCGCCGCCGCCTCGAAGATCTGTCCGATCATGTCGAGAATGTCGATGAAGTTGCAGACGAAAATGGCACTCAGCCTGACGATGAAGTGGAAATTGCGGAGCTCAGTGCGGAGCTGCGATCAGCACTTTCCGCGCTCCCACCGGCCGAACAGCTCCTGATCCGCCTCAGATTCGAGGACGGTCTTTCAGTTTCTGAGATCGCCCAAACCCTCCGGTATCCATCGCAATTTCACGTTTACCGACGGATCAACGCCGTACTCGCGACGCTCCGGACTTCGCTTCGCTCGCGCGGATTCGAGAGCGCAGCGTCATGAGCACCCGCAATACCGCGACGGTTGTCCGTTTGATACCGTCATGGGGCAAGCCACCCGGCTCGCGCACCACGAGGCCACTGCGGTGAGCCCGACCGGTCCGCTGTCCGCTGAGGATCTCGCCGCATACCTCGACGGCAGACTGACCGGACGAGAGCTGGAACGGGTGGAAGCGGCGCTCGCATTTAACCCGGACGCTCGCGCCGAGCTCGTCGAGGCGGCGCGTCTGATCGCTACCATCCCAGCGCGCGCGGATGCACCAAAACGCCAACGGATTCTCACTGTTGCGGTCGCGGCGGCCGCCGTCTTTGCCATTGTGCTGCTTCCGACCCTCGCTCGAAAACCCGCTCGCACTCAGGCAGACACAGAAAGACGCGGAACTCCTGAAGCTGCCCGGATTCAGGCGATCTCGCCATCGAATGGAGCAGTAGTTCCACCGACAGAAGCGCATTTCGCATGGAATAGCGTTTCAGGCGCGGTGTATCAGTTGACTCTCACGGACACGAACGGTGGTGTCGTTTGGCAGACGACCACCGGTGATACGACGCTCGCGCTTCCCGCCATCGTCAAGCTCGAGGCTCAGCGCAGCTACTACTGGAACGTCGATGCCCTTGCAGCCAATGGCTCTTCGGTCACGACCGGTATCAGAGAGCTCAAGGTAGGCGCGAAATGAACGGGCGTCCCATTCGCTCGGTGCTTGCGCTCGCGCTCGTGCTCGGCGCCTCATGTCGTTCGGGCGAGCAAGATGCGCCAGGCGGAGGTGCTCGCGCACGCGACGTCGTGCCGCAGTTCGCGCACAGTGCATCTGCCGATTCGATGCTTTCCGAGGGAGAATCAACCTACAGGCGAGGAGAGTACGATTCGGCGAAGGTACTCCTCGTTGGCGGACAGCGGGTCGCCCTGGCTGCGGGTGACTCGGCTGCTGTTGCGAGGGCGCTCACGTGGCTTGGCCTCGCCGCGTGGAAGAAAGCTGAATATGAGGATGCCCGCCTGGTCGGCGAGCGCGCCCTGCAAATGAAGCTTCGGCTCGGACTGAAGAGAGATCTATTCCGGTCGTACAACGCGCTTGGATTGTTAGCTCACGCCGAAGGTCGGTTGTCGGATGCTGCAAGTCTGTTTACGAAGGCAAACTCCGCAGCGCGCGAAGTGAACGATTCGGTGAGCATTGCAAAAGCACTCGGTAATCTTGGTCTCGTTCATGCCGACGCAGGCGCTTTTGATCTGGCGCGCTCCGAATTCAAGACCCTCCGGGCGAGCGCCCAACGCACCGGCGATAGTGTTGCCGAGGGAAACGCCCTCGCAAATCTTGGAATGCTCGAGGTTCGCAGCGGGGATGCGACAGCGGCAATCGGATGGTTGTCGCTGGCACGCAAGGCTTACGGCAATCCGGATCCGGCACAGGAAGAAAACGTGCTTGGCCATCTGGGAACCGCTTATTCCGCCCTTGGCGATGCGCAGCGCGCGATCGCCTATATCGACAGCGCTCTTAATGTCGCCAGGAAGCACGATCTCAAGCTTCAGGAAGCGGAGGATCTTCAGGTCTTCGCGGAGCTGCTTGGTGAGGCGGGCGATCATCAACGCGCGCTCGAACATCTCAACCGGGCGCGCACTGTCGCGAGGTTGATCGGAGCGGATGGACGAGGCGGAGAAATCGAACGGTCGCGCGCGCGTGAGCTCGCTCTCATTTCGAGACACGATCTTGCACGCGCAGCTGCTCGTGACGCGATCAACACGCACCGCTCAGAAGGATTCCTTCTCGAGGAGCTCCGCGACAATCTGCTACTCGCCGAGATAGCTCAGACGTCGCGGCGATCGTCTGAAGCCCAGGGTGCATTGCGCGCAGCCGACTCCTTGTCGACTCTGCTCAAGCTGGATATCGCAAGGGAGAACGTCGCTCTCGGACGCGCGCGTGTTGGGGACCTGGCAAATGATGCGGCGGGTGTCTTACGCTCGCTGCCCGCGCAGGAAACGTTTGCGCGCATGGGTCCCCCGGCGCAGGGCGAGGCACACGCTCTGCGTGCGCGCGCGTTTGCGAGACTCGGCCAGTGGCCTGAGGCGGTAAGCTCCGGGCGCCAGGCGCTCGAGCGCCTGGAGGGAATTCGGCAGAAGATCGGTGAAGGACCGCTGCGCACGTCGTTCGTGAGCGAGCAGTCAGCAGTTTACGCAGATCTGGTAATTGCACTTCTCCGTCTCGGCCGCACTAGCGAGGCATTCGAGGTGGCCGATGCTGCGAGAGGCAAGTCACTCCTCGAGCACATTGTCGCTCTGGGCCGTGAAGCGAGCACGACAACTGCCGATCTAGCCGAGAGCGAACAGCTTCTTCGCCGGATAGACTGGCTGACGGAAAGACTCAGACTTGCCGACACGATTTCTGCACCCGACCGCGGGGGCAAGCCTCGGCTCGATCTGAGTGACCTCGCATCGCGGCTTGCCGAAGCGCGACACGATTACGAGGACCGAATAAAGCGTGTCTCGGCAAGAGACCCGCGGAGTGCAGCTCTCTTGGGTGTGTTCGGGCCGCGTGCTGATGTGATCCGCGCCTCGCTCGCCCCGGGGGAGCTTCTCCTCGAATACATGGCTACGCCATCAGGGTTACACATTTTTGCTGCGACCCGGGATACGATCGCATGGGCGAAGTCGCCGGCGACACTCGAGCAGCTCGCGCCGAGGGTGCGCCTGGCAGTCGAGCTGACCAGCAGGAAAGGCGCAGCAAGTCGGCCGCTGGTTCTACGAGCCCTTTACGATCTGTTGATAAGGCCGATCGCTCCGATTGTCTCGCTGAGCCGCTTCACATCACTCGTCATCGTCCCGCACTCCGTGCTCGCGCATCTTCCGTTTGCCGCGCTGGTCGCTCCAAGCGGGCGATATCTCGTCGAGGATCATTCGATCCTTTTTCTCCCTTCTGCGTCCGCGCTGCCGTATCTGCGGAACGAGCAGGTCAGCGCGGGCGACAACAAGACCAGCATTTTCGCGCCATTTCCTGCCGAGCTTCCGGGCTCTCGAGTGGAGGCGCTTGCTGTGAAGCGCGTAGTACCGCGACCAACGTCATACCTTGGCGACCTGGCAACGGAGAGGCGGTTGCGAGAGACATTCGCGCGCCCGGGAATAGTTCACATCGCAAGTCATGCTCAGGTGAATCATGCGAACCCGATGTTTTCGCACGTCGAGCTCGCCCGTGGAACGCCGGGTGCCACGGCCGACGATGGCCGGTTCGAAGTGCATGAACTCCTCGGAATCGCCGTGAAGAGCCAGCTGGTTTTTCTCTCCGGTTGTGAAACGGCGGCAGGTGTCGCGTGGTCTACATCATTTCGGAGAGCGCACGACTACGCCACTCTATCGCAGGCGTTTCTTTATTCCGGCGCGCGCGATGTAGTGGCTACGCTGTGGCGGATCGACGACCGCGGAGCTTCAACGTTTGCTAGTCGGTTTTACCGCGAATTGTCAGCCCGTCCAGCGGCCGAAGCGCTGGCAATGGCACAGCGAGCGATGATTCGGGACTCTGTCTACTCATCTCCGAGATACTGGGCGGCTTACACGCTCGCCGGCCGAGGCGGCACCAACCGTTCAGCGCAATCTTTGAGAGTTTCGTCCGTTAAATAATCCCACACGACCTTTTCCGGACCCGTCCAATGACAAGCAACCGCCGTGCATTCCTGGCAGTGCAGCTGGCAACCCGATGGGTTTTCGCCTCGAGCAGTGTGCTGCTTCTGGCATGCGTTAGCGAGCCGTCGTCTTCGGTGAGTCCGACTTTGGATGCAGCGCTCAGTGCAAGAGCAACGAATGAGGTTGTCGTGTCAGCCGCTGCGCCTGATTCGGCTTCTCGGGACACGACCCTCGACGTAACGATCAGCGGAAGCGGGTTCGCTTCGGGCGCGGCCGCGAAATGGGCGCTGGCCGGTGTGACGGATCCCGCGCAGGTGCGAACCAACAGCACGAGGTACGTGAATTCCCGAACGCTTGTAGCAAACATCACGATCAGCGCGACCGCTACAACGGGAAAGTGGGACATCATGGTGACGAGCGGTTCGAAGGGCGGCATCGGCACGGAGCTCTTCACGGTCAAGGTGACTGGCCAGGCGCCGCCTGAGCCGACGTCAACCTTCCTCATGTCGAACAGCGCTTCGCATTTGCTACGTGGCGACGGACTTTACCTCGAGGGCGCTACTTCAGGATACAGCGGGATGTCGCGTTACCGCGATTCGGAGTGCGGCGTCCAATCGCTGATCTATGCGAATCCCGGATCGCGAGGAGACGCGGTCATGGGCAGCGCGGAGGTCATCTCGAGACAATGTCCGAGTTATCCGAGGGGCATCCGGCTCACGTTCGCGCTGATCAACGGTGATGGCTCGACAACGTCTGACGGCTCGGAGGCCGTCCGGACTTTCATGAACGTGCAAGTACTTCAAAAGGCAGCGGCGTACGGTAACCCAGCGGTATACGTACCAGTGGGCGCGACAGAGCTGCGCGACATGATTTTCAACGACGGGTCAGGGCCGAAGTACGGGAAATGCGCCGGCTTGCGATTCCGGCCGGTGCTCGCTGATGGCACGGTCACGGGCTCTGATCAGGTGCGGGTCACAAGAACAGCATCTGATACCTGGGTTGTACAAACGCAGGCTGATGAGACTGATCCGGTGACGCTTCGCGTCACTCACCACGACAAAGTCTGGTGCCAGAACAACGGAAAGCTTTACCACATGCCGACGTACTTCGTGGTCAAGTCGGCTGTCCCGCTTTTGCCCTGAGGAATCAGCGCCTCGATGCGCGCACCTGCGAAGACGGTTGAATTGAGAAAGGCACTCGCATGAGTGCCTTTTTTTCACCCTCTCGCGATGCAAAAAAGCTTCCTTCGTCCGTTGAATCATGCATGACTCTCGCCGAGGACTAAATGAGGACGAAACTGGATGCATGCGTTGTTGCCGTTTCAGCCGCCTTCAGCGTCGTTGCGTGCGGTGCGGATTCGGTGCCGACTTCTCCGTCGGATTTGCGGCTGCGCGCGATGATGACGGCTGCAGCCGCGCCTGCAAAGAGCACTTCCACGCTGATCGCAGCGCAGGTGGAGGATACAGGACCTTCAGGCGCCTACAGGATCCAGGGCGACGGACTAGGGGAGTACATCAGTGGGCTTCAGGGCATGACGGCAGAAATCGATCAGTACGGGAATCTGCAGATCACTCCCGCTACAGCGAGCTCCACCAACCCGCCACAGCGCACTCTCAAGTTTGATTTCAGCGCACCGCTTGACCCGTCCAACGTCTATCGTCCCGATGAGTCGGGTCAACAGAACTTCAAGATAAAAACGAATGCGTTCGGAGTTCCGAGGATCCAGGACCTCGGCATCAACGGAAATCCGGTTTCCGCGTGTTACTACGCAACTATCGCGCATAACAATTCGACGACTCATCATCGGGCCATCTTCAATCCCGCGAGCGACCCGTCGAGTACGCCGGCGTTTATCACGCGCACGAGCATTTCTCCGCCGGCGTGGACGATGGTGTCTGATGGGCCGTGCTCGGTCAATGCGAACATGGCCGGCGTCTGGAGCCAGGATCTCCTAAGGAAGAACGCGCCGCTCGTGTTCCGTGGTTACTACAGCCTGCAATTCTCGATTCGGCTGCGGACGAAGTAGGTCAGCCACCTCAGCTTCGCAAGAACCAAGGATTCTGCCGTTGAAATCCAGTCGGCGGCCGGATCTATGTGGTTGGCGGCGTTGCAGGACATCCGATCCAGCAAGTGCTCGCGAGAGTCGACGTGTACGACCGAGGCAGCGCTGTCAGCGCGTTTACTAACATCAGGGTCTTTGTACTGAGCGGCCGGGACGACACGGGCGCGGAGGTCTTCGGCACAAACGAAGCGTATCAGCCGGAGCGCAATTCTTAGGCGGTCCCACGCGAATGTGACGGGGGCTTTTGAGAATCTCGGCAAAACCAGTCATCTGAAGCCAAACGTTTAGTTGCCTGGATGGAATTCGGGACAAATATTCCAGTTGGCATCGAATCACCTAAACGTCTTCACATTTGACCCTGCAGAACCAGCTCTCGCCCGCCCTCGACTTCAGCCTCGCCGCATTCTATGGAAGGCGCTGGCTGTGGTGGCCGTGGGCAGTCGCCGGTCTCGCTGCCGTGGCGCTCTACGCGCTCGCCGGCCGGTAAGGTACATATGCGGTCTGCGGTATTTGCATCAGCATGCATTGCCGCCGTCGCACTTGCTGCGTGTCAACCCCGCAAACTTGACTGGATAACCCCTGACGACGGGCCCGCCAGGATCCCTCCCGCGGATTCAGTGGTTGTTCTGAAGAGCCGAAATGTGAAAATCGATGTTGGCCGGATTGCCGGATCGGCGGAGCTCGCACTTCCCACATTCGACGGTGAGACGCTGCGACTCATACGCGACCGAACAACCACTCCGAGCCCGGGCGTCACCTATTGGTACGGACACGTGGAGGGACAACAACCCAGCGCCGTCACGCTCGTGATCAAAGGCCGGGTGTTGATCGGCAACATTCGCGCTGGCAAGCGAACATTTCAGATCCGCTATTATCGCGATGATACTCACTGGCTGCTGCTTGTCGATCCGAACAAGTATCCCGACGGAGGCGAGCCCGGTGCTGTGACGACTCTGCCGGACGCTGAAGCCGACGCTTGCGCAACCGATCCACCGACGGACATCGACGTACTCGTTCTCTACTCCGACGACGCTCGTACCGGCGCGGGTAGCACCGATGCAATGGAAGCGACGGCATTTCTGGCGCTCGAGGAGACGAACCAATCGTACATCAACAGCAATGTGACTCAGCGGCTTCGCCTTGTGCACATGGAGGAGGTTTCCTATACGGAAACCGGAGTATCGATGACGGACAGGGATGCGCTCAGGAGCACAACGGACGGCATCCTCGACAACGCGCACACGCTTCGAAACTCGCACGGCGCGGACCTCGTGATTCTCCTCGTTGAAAGTCTGGAGAATTGTGGCCGCGCATTCATCATGAATCCGGCTTCCACTGCGTTCGAGACCAGTGCGTTTGCGGTGGTGACGCGTTCCTGCGCGACGGGGAATTTCTCGTTCGGCCACGAGTTGGCGCACATCATGAGTGCCCGTCACGACTGGACGGCCGACGCAACCAACAACAGTCCCAACGCATTCAATCACGGACATATTGTAACCGCTCCTGCAGATCCCTCCGTCGGAGCGTGGCGCACGATCATGTCGCAGAATACTTCGTGCGCCGGCGGATGCACGCGTGTGATGTTCTGGTCGAATCCGTTCGTCAATTTTCCGGTGGGTGGTGCGACTACCGATCCAATGGGTACCGCGACCGGCGCACAGCAGACGGACAATCATCAGACTCTGAACAACACAGCAATGACTGTCGCGAACTTTCGCTGTTCGTCACCAGCGACGCGCAACGTCTGGATGAAGGATACCTGGAACGACACCGGGCTCGAGCCGGATCCGGCAACGGCGAGCGAAGCAATGTGGCGCTCGCCTTACATCTGGGTACGCAATGCCCAGGACGCTCAGCTGACGCATCAGCACCAGCATCAGAATCCTGAATTCGGATCGACGAATTTCATCTACGCCAAGCTTCACAACGGAGCAACGACGACGCAGTCGGGAACGCTCGAGGTCTATTTCGCCAGTGCGTCGACGTCGCTGTCGTGGCCGAGTGACTGGACGCTGCTCGGGTCGGTGACGGTAAACGGGCTCGTCGGAGGGTCGACGCGCATCATCGAGCAGCAGTGGAGCTCGATTCCGTCAACCGGTCATTTCTGTCTGCTGGCCCGGTGGTTATCGGCAGCGGATCCAATGGCGACACCCGAAGGAACGAACATCGGGGCGAACGTCCGTGCAAACAACAATCTCGTATGGCGTAACGTGAACGTTGTGGATCTGACTTCAGGCGATGCGGCGGAAGAGGATTCCGTGATGGTGCGAAATTCCGATCGACGGCGCCCTGTGCCATTCTCTCTGGTAATAGCGGGAGTTGACGACGAGCGTCGGCCATCGTTCCTCCCTGTTGGCGACGTATCGATCAGACTCAGTCATCCTCTGGCCACAGCGTGGAAGAACGGAGGCAGCCGAGGGAATGGGTTCGAGGTCGCGGGTGCTCGGCTCAACATTGGAAAGAGTGGCGCTCGTCTCGACAACTTCATGCTGCCTTCGGGTGAATCGAGCTGGCTCTATGTCCGCATGCATCGCCTGCCTTCAACGCCGCGACGGGATTATTGGCTCGAGATACGACAGGTCGTTGGCAGGAGTACGGTTGGGGGTGTTACCTACGAGGTTCACACGGACCGAATACCGTAGACCTGGCGCTCCGTAGACCTGGTGCTCCGTAGACCTGGCGCACGTAGACCTGGCGTTCCGTTGACACTCGGCGCCCAAAGTGCGATTATTCAAGGCTGTTCACAACTCAACGCCTGGTAGAGACTTAGCCCGGCGCGCCTCGAGTCCCCGCCCGCGTTACAGTTGCGGGCGCACCCGGCGGCAGCGGATGGATACCGGCCCCTCTTCTGGGGCGACATGGTCCACCCGCGTTTTTGTTGAATGTGGACAGCGCCGTACCCAACAAGAACACAGCAGACCCGATGACAAACGCCGCAATTCCTGCCCGCCCCGCCGAAGGGAAAGGCATACAGAAAAAAACTGGCATTGGCCGCGAAACGCCGCTCGACCGATATCGCAATATCGGCATCATGGCGCACATCGATGCTGGCAAGACGACCACTACCGAGCGCATCCTCTATTACACGGGCAAGTCGCACAAAATCGGTGAAGTCCACGAAGGCACTGCCACGATGGACTGGATGGAGCAGGAGCAGGAGCGCGGCATCACGATTACTTCCGCCGCCACTACCGCTTTCTGGACTCGTAATGACATCGAGTATCGCATCAACATCATCGATACTCCCGGTCACGTCGATTTCACCGTCGAAGTCGAGCGCTCACTGCGCGTGCTCGACGGCGCCGTCACACTTCTCGATTCCGTCGCCGGTGTAGAGCCGCAGACCGAGACCGTCTGGCGCCAGGCCGACCGTTACATGGTCCCGCGCCTCATCTTCTCCAACAAGATGGACCGCGTCGGCGCGAACTTCGATCGCTGCCTGGAGATGATTCGGAACCGCCTCACGAGGCATGCGTATCCAATTCAGCTTCCCGTCGGGTCCGGCGAGCTCTTCACCGGCCACATCGACGTCATCGAGCGCAAGCAGTACATCTTCGACGACGCCACACTCGGCAAGGAGTTCGAGGTGGTGGACGTCCCCGACATCTATAAGGAAGCGGTCGAGAAGGCCCGTCACGACGTTATTGATGCGGCGGTCAACCACGACGACGAGCTGATCGGCAAGTACCTGGAGGGCGTGGAGCTCACCAACGAGGAGATCCGACACGCCATTCGCAAGGCGACCGTGGGCGGATTCATAGTCCCGGTGCTCTGTGGAGCGTCATTCAAGAACAAGGGAGTGCAGGCACTCCTCGACGCAGTCATCGACTACCTGCCATCGCCCGTCGAAGTCCCCGCCATCGAAGGGCACACCCCACACAACGACACGCACAAGGAGACGCGCGAGGTCAATGACGACGCGCCGTTCTCCGGACTGGCGTTCAAGATTGCGACGGACCCGTTCGTCGGTAAGCTGACCTTCTTCCGCGTTTACTCCGGCGTTCTCAAGTCAGGCTCGTACGTCTACAACTCGAGCAAGGACAAGCGCGAGCGTGTAAGCCGTCTGCTTCAGATGCACGCCAACAAGCGCGAGGAAGTCGACGAGGTACGCGCCGGCGACATCGCG
>JBDSVO010000141.1:0-4342 GCA_039927215.1 Gemmatimonadaceae bacterium | reverse complement strand
CCGTTGCCTCGTCGAGTTTTTTCTGAGACACGAGGGCGCGGCCGAGCAGTGTCAGACTCGACGCGGTTTCGGGATGATTGTTCCCGTACCATGCGCGAATGATATCGAGTGCCTGGCGGTCGTACCGCTCGGCCTCCGGGTAGTGCTGCCACTCGAACTGGATCGCTCCGAGATTGAGCAGGTCGTCGGCCACATGTGGATGCCGCTCGCCGTAGAGCTTCCGATCCATCGCCAGTACTCGGCGATTCAACGTATCCGAGATTGCATAGTTACCGGCGTAGAAGTGTGCATTGGCGAGCTGAGTCAGCGTTGCGGCAAGCTCGGGCGTGATCGTCGGGACCTGCGACTGCAGTCGGACTGTGGAGTCGAGCACGGCAATGGCGCGAGGGTAATCGCCCTTCTCCACGAGCACCTGGCCAAAGGAAGTCGCCGCCTTCGAGACTGCAGGGTGGGTGGGAGGAAGCTGACGTCTCGTCATCTCCATTCCCCGCCAGACGAAGGCCTCCGCGGAATCGTACTCCGCCTGCGTAGTACGGAGCATCCCAAGCGCGATTAGAGCCTGCGCGACCTCGGAGTGTTCCTGCCCGTACAGCCTGCGCCGCTGATCGAGCGACGCTCGCAGGAGGGTATCTGCGCGCGGGAGATTTCCCAGCTTCTGATAGATGCTTCCCAGAGTCTCGTAGAGCTGCGCCTGAATCGCGGGCTCGTGATTGAGATTCCTCGCTTCCTGAACGCCGCGGTCGACCAGCGTGATTACACGAAGACTGTCCGCGGGCCCGACGTCATCATTACCGCCCTGGAAAAGATTCAGCGTGAATTGCTGAATGCGTTGAGCCCGCGCAGCTTCGGCGAGCGCAACGTTCCGCGTGTCCCTGAGCCGCAGAGTGTAGAAGGCCACCAGCAGAACGACCGCAGCGAGAGCGCCTGTGGCAGCAATGAGTGGACGGCGGTTACGCCTCGCGAATTTCGCCATTCGATAGGACGCGCTGTCACCGCGCGCCTCGAGCGGCTCATTACCCAGAAAATGATCGATGTCGCGTATCAGGGCTTCAACCGTCCGGTACCGTCGCTCGCGGTCCTTGTGCATCGCCATGAGACACAGCACGTCGAGGTCGGCCCACGCGTCTGAGCCAATCGAGCGCACGTGCTCGGCACCAAACCCGACGTATTGCATTCGGCGCGCAGCAGCGGACGGTCTTTCAGGTACACGCTCGAGCACGATCTGCTCGGCTTCGGCCGCACTGCGATTCCGCAGGTCGAACGGCAGGCGACCGACGATAAGCTCGTATAAGACGATGCCAAGGGAATAGACGTCGGTTTGCAACCCAACTCTTTCGCCACGTATCTGCTCTGGCGCTGCATACGCGGGGGTCATCATGCGGATTCCCGTGCGAGTCTGGTCAGCAACCTGGTCGAGGCTGTCGAGCTGCTTGCTGATCCCGAAGTCGAGAAGCTTTACGCTTCCGTCGTGGCGAACGAGAATATTGGAAGGCTTGAGGTCACGATGAATCACGAGCTGGCTGTGAGCGTGCTGCACCGCCTCGCAGACCTTGCGGAACAACGCGAGACGATCGCGAATGCTGAGCGAGTGCTCCAGGCAATACTCTGTAATCTCGACGCCCTCGACGTATTCCATCACGAACCACGGAATTCCATCTGCCAGCGTGCCCGCATCGTAAATCCGGGCGATGGATGGATGGTTCAGCTGAGCGAGAGTGCGCTGCTCCGCCGCGAATCGCTCGCGTCGCGCAGGTGAGAGGGACGCGTCGCGAAGGATCTTGATGGCCGCCCGACTGCCGATGTCGACGCGCTCCGCGAGATAGACGACGCCCATGCCGCCTTCACCAAGCACTCCGGTAACGCGGTAGGGCCCGAAGTCCGGTAGGCCGGCTGTGTTTGCGGGGCGTGCGCCGTCGAGCACCTTGTCCGCGGCATTTGCAACACCTCGATCGAGCAGCGACGCGGAACTCGCGTCGGCCTCGACCAGTGCCAGCACCTCCGCGACGAGCGCGAGGTCGTCGCCGCATTGTGACTCAAGAAACGCACGCCGCTCGTCTTCGGGGCGATCGACAGCCTCATGAAAGAGGGACTGGACGCGCTCCCACCGTTCCTGATTCATACCCGGTTGCCGATCAGGCGCTGCGCAACTCGCGCGCAAGCCAAGCTCGCGCGGCTCGCCAATCGCGCAGTACTGTTGCTTCTGAGACCTGCAACAGTCGGGCGGTGTCTGCTACATCCAGGCCGCCGAAGAATCTCGTTTCTACCATCATTGCCTGTCGTGGCTGGATGCGGGCAAGCTCGGTGAGCGCGTGGTCGAGAGCGAGAAGCTCGTCCGCGCCCGAGTGGGTATGCTCCAGCGCCTCATCGAACGTGACCATCAGTACGTCGCCACCGCGGCGCAGGGCGTTCCGCCTGCGTGCCGCTTCGACGAGCACTTGCCGCATTGCGCGCGCGGCGAGTCGCTTGAAATGAAGCTCCGACATCACCGACGCTGGGCGTGACCGCGCCAGCTTGAGCCACGCCTCGTTGACAAGAGTAGTCGGCGAGAGAGTTGCGTTCTGATCCCCGCGGCGCACTGTCGCGGCGAGCCGGCGCAACTCCTCATACGTCGCACTGAACAGAGCGTCAACAGTGCGCTGATCCAGAGAGTCTGGCGCGAACTCGCCTCTCTCTGGCGCGTGGTCTGTCGCGATTCCCCGAGAGTCCATGACGGTTTCTCCATCCGTTCTGCGCAATGCAAAGCGAGGCCGGACCCAGCGATCAGGGCCTGATTCCGTCCCACGACGGTTGTTGCCGGCGGTAACTCTACGACGCGCACGACCGGGACGCAACCAGGTGAACGGGTTATCCCAGCGCTCGGTCCAATCGAGTCACCGAACCAGTCACCCTGGAGGGTTGAGTCATGCGCGTCACCGTACTGAAGCGGGTGTTGCCGGGTTTCGTTCCGGCCGCTCGAAGCATGGGTCCGATCGGACTCGTAGCGCTACTGCTGGCTGGCGGTTGTGACCAGCCAATCGCCGGGCCCCGGGATACTCCCGCGATGCGGCAGCCGGTGCACGACCTATCGGCCACGGCAATCACGACGTACACAGACAGGGCGGCGTGGGAAGCCGCCGTCGCAACAGCCGGCGGAACGGTTACAAACATGAACTTCACCGGTTTGACGACGGGCCGTGTGACGCAACTCGACACCGACTATGGCGCGTTCCGGATCGTGGTGGACGACGTCGCTGCATCCAGTTTCAGCAATCCGGGCATCGACATATTCCCGGATGCCGGCTGCAGCCTGGGAACCGGCGACTGCTACGTATTCACGTTCAACATGCTCGATCCCACGTCCTTGTTCGACGGCCCAAAGACAAACCAGCTGATCTTTCCGCAGGCAGTCATGGCGTTCGGCGGGGTCTTCATTCAGACCGGAATAACGGGCGGATCGCCTGGGACTGTCACCGGTCCGGTGACGCTTCATTTCGGTACCGAAACCGTCGTGCTGAATAGTTTTCTCGACGCATCGGGGAATGGGTTCTTCGGATTCATCTCGACAGCGCCAACCACAACGATCGAGTTCACATTTGCCAAAAGTGGAACAATTCAGAACGACATCTTCCAGGTCTACAACCCGGCGTACGCGAACGGCACTGTTGCACCGCCACCGCCGGAGGATCTGATCGCCGATCTTCGTACCGCGATCGCGGGGCTTGGCCTTCACAAAGGAACAGCAAACAGTCTTGACGCCAAGCTCCGAGCCGCGCTGAGAGCGTTGGATGCGGGTCAGACAGCTCAGGCGTGCGCGTCGATGCAGGACCTCATCAACCACGCGAACGCGCAGTCGGGCAAGAAGCTCAATGCGTCGGACGCGGCAGACATTATCGCGGCCGCAACCAGCATCCAGACAGGACTCGGCTGCTGATCGGCGGTTGTCTGTGGTGAAGTGCCCCACTCGCGGGGGTGCTTCATCACAGGCTTCCGTTGCTGACTATCGTCCCGATGAGAGGAGCGCCGAAATGCCGCTCGCCTGTCCGAAATGCGCTTCGATTGACGCCCGCAACATTGCGCAGGTCTACGGCGAAGCACGCCGGCCCCGCACGCCACTCTCGCCGGAAGCAGCACCGCCACGGAGACGAAACGTCGCCGCCTGGCTCACATTGACCCTCCTCCTCGCCGCGGCGTTTGTGCTCGAGCTATCGAGCCTCGGCGTGAGCACAATCGTTCTGGGGGGATTGGCGCTCAGTGGCGGGTGGATGACGCACCACGTGCGCGCGTACAACGCGACGGACTTACCGGACTTGATGAAGCGATGGGAGCGATCGGTGATGTGCAACCGATGCGGGCACGTCTTCGT
>JBDSVO010000140.1:0-5466 GCA_039927215.1 Gemmatimonadaceae bacterium | reverse complement strand
GACAGCGTTGATGCTGTTCTCGGGTGCAGGGATATCGCGGCGTTGATCAAGCGCTACGGCGACCGGCCGGGAACCGCCGAGCACATCGAGCGCATGCGACAATACATCATCTATGTCGCGGACCTCGGATTCGGCGAATGGGTGCAGCTCGACCTCACGATTGTCCGCGGGCTCGCGTACTATACCGGGACAGTGTTCGAGCTATTCGATACTGCCGGCGAAATGCGCGCCATCTGCGGTGGCGGAAGATACGATACATTGCTCGAGACCCTGGGTGGCGTAGACCTGCCGGCGCTTGGCTTTGGCATGGGCGACGTTGTGCTCGGTGATCTGTTACGATCGAGGAACCTCATTTCCGCGACGTTTCCCCAGCTCGACTTCTGGGTGGCCGCCGATGACGAGTCACTCACCGGGGATGTCATGAGAATCGTTGGGGAGATTCGCCGCCGCGACCTGAGCGTGGAGTTTGCGCTGCATCCGCAGCAATTGGCACGACAGCTCAAGGCCGCCGCTGCAGCACGCGCCCGAAGTGTGATCATCCTGAAGCGCGATCGTTTCGCGCTGCGTGAAGTGACGGTGCGCGATCTCGCGGCAGGAACCGAGCGGACGCTCCATGTCGACGAGCTCCTTAGTACCTTGAAATCAGGCGTAAATGGCTGACGACAAGAAGCTCACGACACGCGCCGCTGATTTCAGCGCGTGGTACAATGAGACCGTGCTCAAGGCGGAGCTGGCGGATTACTCGCCGGTTCGCGGCTGCATGGTGATCAGGCCGCGCGGATACGGCATCTGGGAGCGGATGCAACGGCAGCTCGATTCCATGTTCAAGGAGACCGGACACGAGAACGCGTACTTCCCGCTGTTCATTCCCGAATCCTTCATGCACAAGGAAGCGGAGCACGTTGAAGGCTTCGCACCGGAGCTCGCGGTTGTCACCCACGGTGGCGGAAAAAAGCTGGAAGAGCCGCTTGTCGTCAGGCCGACCTCGGAGACGATCATTTATTCGATGTTCGCCAAATGGGTGCAGAGCTATCGCGACCTGCCCCTCCTCATCAACCAGTGGGCCAACGTCGTCAGATGGGAGATGCGCACGCGACTGTTTCTGCGCACCCTCGAGTTCCTGTGGCAGGAAGGCCACACGGCGCACGCCACCGAAGCCGAGGCGGAGGAGGAAGCGCGGAAAATGCTCGGCGTTTACCGCGACTTCATGGAAGGCTGGATGGCGATGCCGGTGATAACCGGCATCAAGACAGACTCGGAGCGATTCGCGGGCGCACTGCGCACGTTCGGCTGCGAAGCGATGATGCAGGATAACAAAGCGCTGCAGGCCGGCACGACGCACAACCTCGGACAGAACTTCGCGAAAGCATTCGACGTCAAGTTTCAGTCTGAGTCGGGAGGCGTGGAATATGTCTGGAACACCAGCTGGGGCGTTTCAACGCGCCTGGTTGGTGCGCTCGTCATGACGCACGGCGATGACTTTGGCCTTCGCACTCCGCCGTTCCTTGCGCCTATTGAGCTGGTGATCGTTCCGATCTGGCGATCGGATGAAGACAAAGCGCGAGTGCTCGAGGCGGCCGAGACAGTTCGGACAACCCTGTCTGGATGGGAACGCCGCAAAACGGGCAAGCTGCGCGTCCATCTCGACGACCGTGATGGCATGAAGCCTGGCGCCAAATACTACGAGTGGGAGCTCCGTGGAATTCCGGTTCGGCTCGAGATCGGTCCGCGCGACATCGATAACAATCAATGCGTGCTGGTTCGGCGGGACAATCGCGTCAAGCGTACCGTCACGCTCGATTCCATCGGCGAGGATGTCGCTGATCTCCTCAGCATGATGCAAAGCGACATGCGAGTCGCCGCTTACGAGCGCCGCGAAGCGAACAGCGTGCGCGGTGACATCACCTACGATCGGTTTCGCGAGCTGATGGCCGGTGACGGCGGTTTTGTCTACGCGGGATGGTGCGGAAGCGCCGAGTGTGAGGCACAGATAAAGGAAGACACGAAAGCCACAATACGAGTTTTGCCGGACGAGGAATTCCGTTCGGCAGACGCTCCGACCAATTGTCTGAAATGCGGACGTGCCGCAACGGCAGAAGCGTTGTGGGCGAAGGCCTACTGACTTTGGGAGTGGACGCCGCCGCCCGGCCGCCTATCGATGCGACTTCGACGCAGACGGCCGGTTTCAAACGCGAGGGCGGCACGCTCCTCTGCGATGGTGTCTCAGTGGAGCAGATCGCCGAGCAGACAGGAACTCCGTCATATGTCTACAGTGCGCCGGCAATTCGCAGTCAATACCATCGCCTGGCTTCAGCGCTCGCGGGTCTTCCGAATCGGCTTCACTACAGCGTAAAGGCGAATTCCAACCTCGCGATCCTCGGAGTTCTGCAGAAGCTGGGTGCGGGAGTCGACATCGTTTCCGGTGGCGAGCTCTATCGCGTGCTGTCAGCTGGATTCCTGGGTCGTGACATTGTTTTCAGTGGAGTCGGCAAGACGCGCCGCGAGCTTGAGGAAGCCCTGACGGTTGGCGTGCATCTGATAAATGTCGAGTCGGAGGATGAGCTCGAGCTGCTGAACACAATTGCGGGCGAGCGGAACATGGTTGCGCCGGTGGCACTCAGGGTCAATCCGGAAGTGATGGTCGATACGCCGCACCCTTACACGCGAACAGGCGTCAAGGGAATGAAATTCGGCATCCCATTCGATGAGACTCTTGTTGTCGCCCAGCGCGCGCTGGAGATGAAAAACGTGCGGCTGGTTGGGCTCGACATGCACGTCGGCTCTCAGATCTCGAAGTTCCAGCCGTATGAGATCGGACTCGGCCGCTTGCTGCAGCTTCATTGGGAAATCAAGGTCGCGGGGGCGACGGAGCTCCGCTATCTGGACATCGGAGGCGGTCTCGCTGTGACATATGACGCCGAGCATCCCATTGACATCGAAGGGTTCGGTGCCTCGGTCACTCGAATGGTTAAGCCTACGGGGCTCGAGCTCATTCTCGAGCCTGGCCGTTTCCTCGTGGGCAATTCGGGTGTCCTGCTCACCCGCGTTCTTTACCGAAAGCGGAGCGGAGGAAAGGAATTCGTCATTATCGACGCCGGCATGAACGATCTGCTTCGCCCGTCGCACTACAACGCTTTCCACAGAATCGAGGCTGTCACGCCACGCGGCGGTAAAGTGACCGCAGACGTCGTTGGGCCAATCTGTGAGAGCGGTGATTTCTTCGCGCTGCAACGTGAAGTCGACGACGCGCAACCTGGCGACCTCATGGTTGTCCGCTCCTCCGGCGCTTACGGATTCGCGATGGCATCGAACTACAACTCGCGCCCACGCGCAGCAGAGGTGCTCGTCGATCGCGGACGCTTCGGCATTGTCACCGAGCGCGAGGACTATCCGGATCTGGTGAGAAAGGAAAGGCTGGAGCCGGACTGGAGGCCAGCCTGATGCTGGTCGGGCTCATCGCGGATACACACGATCGGCTTCCGGCGATCGCCGATATCGTCAAACAGTTTGCCGATCGCGGGACGACGCTCGTGATGCACGCGGGCGATTACTGCGCGCCATTCGCGCTCGATCCGTTTCATGAAGCGGGGCTTCCCGTGCTTGGAATCTTCGGACGCAACGATGGAGATCACGAAGGCATCAAGGCGCACGGTGCACTCGGCATGGCTACGGAGCTCTACGAATCACCGCACAGCTTTGACGTCAGCGGCCACCGGATTCTTCTCGTTCACGACCTCGGTGAAGTCAACAAGCGGTCGATCGATGGACACGACATCGTAGTGCACGGTCTGACCCATCGTCAGGAAACCGTTACTCGGGGGAACACGTTGCTGATCAATCCGGGGGAAGCTTGCGGTTGGCTCACCGGCAGTTGCACTGCGGCAGTGCTCGATCTCGACACGAAGCATGTCGAGATAATCAGCCTGTGAGCAGCCGGATACTCATACTCGATTACGGTTCCCAATACACGCAGCTCATTGCGCGCCGCGTCAGAGAGGCGAGGGTTTACTCGGAGATTCATCCGCCGACGCGGTCGCTGGATTGGATCCGCGAATGGAGTCCGGCGGGGATAATACTCAGCGGCGGCCCCAACTCGGTTTACGGCGAGAATGTTCCGACCGCCGATCTCGCGCTTCTCGACATCGCTCCGATTCTCGGAATCTGCTATGGGATGCAGCTCATCGCGTTCATCGAAGGCGCGGAGGTAAAGAGAGCAGGGCGGCGCGAGTATGGCCGCGCCGAAGTGCGTGTTGTCGAGCCCGATGGAATGTTTGCGGGGTTCACGCCAGGGGAGGAATTCTCCGCCTGGATGAGTCATGGCGATCACGTCGAATCGTCACCGGCCGGCTATCTGCCAACGGCATCGAGTGAGAGCAATCCGCTCGCCGCCTTCCGTCATGAGACCAAGCCCATCTTCGGCGTACAGTTTCATCCTGAAGTCGCGCACACTCCACGGGGCGGGGAAGTCATCGCGAACTTCCTGTTTGGCGCATGCAAGGCGGAGCCGAGCTGGACGGCCGGTGCGTTTATCGAGGACGAGATCGCGAAGATTCGGTCGACGGTTGGCTCGCGCGGCGTCATCTGTGGATTGTCCGGCGGCGTCGACTCCTCCGTGGCTGCCGCGCTGGTGCATCGTGCGGTTGGTGATCAGCTGACGTGCATCTTCGTCGACACGGGACTGCTCCGGATGCACGAGCGTGATCAGGTGGAGCGGACATTCAAGCAGCATCCTGGGCTTCGTCTCGTAACGGTCGACGCTGAGGATCAGTTCCTCACGGCGCTCGCCGGTATCGAGGAGCCGGAGAAAAAGCGGACGACGATCGGACACACGTTCATCGATGTGTTCGAGGCGGCGGCGGGCGAGGTGGGCGGCGAGCAGGCGTTCCTCGTCCAGGGAACGCTGTATCCTGACGTGATCGAATCGGCTTCACCGAAGGGCGGCCCGTCGGTAACGATCAAGACTCACCACAACGTTGGCGGACTAAAGCCGGGAATGAAGTTCAAGCTCATCGAGCCGCTGCGTGAGCTGTTCAAGGACGAGGTGCGGAATGTGGGAAGGGAGCTTGGACTCCCGGAGGAAATGGTTGGCCGGCATCCGTTCCCCGGTCCCGGTCTGGCGATTCGAATCCTGAGCGATGTCTCGAAGGCGAAGCTCGACATTCTTCGCGAAGCCGATGCGATCTATCTCGAAGAGATTCGCGCGGCGGGACTTTACGACATCATCTGGCAGGCATTTGCGGTTCTACTGCCAGTTCGCAGCGTAGGTGTGATGGGCGACGAGCGAACCTACGAAAACGTGCTGGGACTGCGCGCGGTAACGAGCACCGACGGCATGACGGCGGACTGGTTTCCGTTCCCGCACGAAACTCTGGCGAGAATCTCGAGCCGGATCATCAACGAGGTTACGGGAATAAACCGCGTTGTCTACGACGTGAGCTCGAAGCCGCCTGCTACGATCGAGTGGGA